>NZ_JBWKME010000128.1:0-52621 GCF_056431085.1 Mesorhizobium waitakense
ACACTCCGGATAGTCGCTCATCCGTCGCCTGCGGCGACACCTTCTCCCACAGGGGGAGAAGGGAAGATCGCGCTTCACTCTCGGCCTGGCTCACCCCTCGATCCACACCTTCTCAAAATGCTGCTCCAGCGCCTGGTGCTGTTCGCAGCCTTCGATGCCCTTGCGGTAGGTGCGGTAGACCGAGCGCCAGTAGGGCTGGATGATGATGCCGGAGTCGCGCAGGTTCTGCTCGATCTCGGCCATGATCTCCTTGCGCGCCTTGGCGTCGGGCGTTGCCAGCGCCTTGTCGAGCAGCGTGTCGAAATCCTTGTTGGCGTAGGCGCTCTCGTTCCAGGCGGCGCCGGATTTGTAGGCCAGCGCCAGCACCTGGACGCCGAGCGGCCGGCCGAGCCATTCGGTGCAGGAGAAGGGGTATTTGCTCCAGTCGTTCCAGAAAGTGGCGGCCGGCAGCACGGTGCGCTTGATCTTCAGGCCGGCCTCGCGCATCTGCGCGGCGATGGCGTCGCCGGTGCTCTTTTGCCATTCGACATCGACCGAGATGAGCTCGAATTCGTGGTCGGCCTTGCCGGCCTCGGCGAGCAGCTTCTTCGACCCTTCCAGGTCACGCTTGGCCGGGCCGATATCGGCATATT
The DNA here is from genome assembly GCF_056431085.1 of Mesorhizobium waitakense. Lineage (NCBI taxonomy): Bacteria > Pseudomonadati > Pseudomonadota > Alphaproteobacteria > Hyphomicrobiales > Phyllobacteriaceae > Mesorhizobium > Mesorhizobium waitakense. The sequence continues at coordinate 633 of NZ_JBWKME010000128.1, forward strand.
CGGGGTGCATGGGCCCGACATGGTGGTTGTCGGCGGGTTTTCCTCGCCCGTCGAGGCCGAGCTTCAGCACGGCCGAATTGTCGACGGCGAGCTGGGCGGCGCGGCGCACCCTAGCGTCGTCATAGGGCGCGTTGCCGACATTGAAGCGGGCGACGATGGTCGAGCCGGTGGCGATCTCGGAATTCTTCAGCCCCATCTTGTCGGTCTGCGAGACGGCATCGGAAGCGGTTTCGTGGTCGGTGTCGATCTCGCCGGATTCGAAGGCCGACAGCATGGCATTGGGGTCGGAGCCGTAGTCGACCCATTTGATGCCGTCGAGCCAGAACTCGCCCTTCCACCATGGCTTGTCCCGGCGCTTCACCTCGGCACCGGTCTCGGCATCCCAGCTGACCAGCTCGCAGGGGCCGGTGGTGATGGCCAGCGCCTTCAGGGGATCGCCGTCGCCCTCATAGGAGCGGTGCATGATCAGCGCCGGATAGTCTGCCATCCCGGCGATCAGCGAGATGTCGGGTTTGGGCAGGTTGAGCTTGATGGTGAAGTCGTCGACCTTGGTGATGCCGCCGTCGACAAGCTTCTTGGTGTCGGCGTTGACCAGCGCGCCCATGCGCGCGGCGACCGAATTGCCGGCCACGGACGCGTCGCACCAGCGGGTGAGGTTGTGGACGACATCGTCGGCGTTGAAGGCATCGCCGTTCGACCAAGAGATGCCCTTGCGCACGTGCAGCGTGAGCGTCCTGGCGTCGTCGCTCGCCTCCCAGCTTTCGAGCAGCCAGGGTTCGAAGGAGAAGTCGGTGTTCCAGCGCACCAGATATTCGTTGCAATGGCGGGCGACGTTCGACATCTCGACGCCGTCGAAGGTGCGCGGGTCCTTGAAACCCTTGACGTTCATGGCGACGCGCAAGGTGCCGCCGCGCTTGGGCTCGGCGGCGCGGGCCGGGGTGGCGACGAGGCCGCCGAGCGCCAGCGCGCCGGCGGCGCTGACGCCAAGGCCGGCCATCAGCGCGAGATATTCGCGGCGGTTGATACCGCCCGTCCTGAAATCGTCGGCGACGGGTTTGGCCCGGGGGTGCAATTTCCGGTCGGTCAGCATGAATTTCATCGTCGTTCCCTCTTGTTGGGCGCCCCGGCCGGTCGACAGACGCGGGGGCGGACGCGACCGCCGGGGCGCCATTGCCTGAGAGGCGGATGATAAAGCGGGGTGACGTAGCGGAGTGTTCGGTTTTCCGCAGTGATTGTGCGGTGCTCCGCAAGGGGGAGGCCGTCTGAAAATGGCGAAAGCGAACGCGACAGCCAATCTCCCCCCTTGAGGGGGAGATGTCCGGCAGGACAGAGGGGGGCGCCTCGCGCCTGTGCGTCCCTTGCGCCACGCAAACTCCAGCATCGGCGTCTGGTCGACTGCGGGGTCTTCAGCGATCCCACCGGTCGTAGTCTCGCCAGTCCCGCCGCGTCTGCCGTTCCGGCAAGCCGATATCGTGCCTCAGATGGTCGCTTTCCGGTGGCAAGCGGCGCTTGCCCAGCAGTTGCGCGGGCAGCTCCAACGCGATCCGCCATAGACGGCCGGGCAAGGAGGGCGCGCGGCCGCTGTTTGCCATGGCCGCGACACCGGCCGGCATGTCGCCATTGCCGCCTCGAGCGATCGGATCTTCATCAGCGATAAAAGTAGGGTTCAAGAACCCTCACCTCCGTGATCTTGTCGACCGGCAGCGAGTTCATCTGGGCGGTGCTGCGGATCGCCTCCGGCGAGGGCGCGTCGTAGACGCAGAAGGTGTGCTTCTTGTCGGGCGACACGAAGGACTGCACCCAGGTCACGCCTTTCTCCGCGTTGCGCATGATGACGCCGCCCAGCGCCTCGGCGCCGGCTTCGTTCATCGGCACGTTGAGGCCATCCGGAAATGTACGTTCAATCAGGTAACGGGGCATGGGAGGCTTCCCTTTCCATTGCTTCACGCTCGATTTTGAGCGCGGTTGGACAAAGATCACGCTCGCAAAGAACGCGCATCGGAGCCTTTCCCTATGTTTGGCGGGACGATTCCCCATGTTAACGACGTTCAGTGCTCGAGCCACAAAGCAGATACCGACCCGGGCTATCCTGGCGGTCGAGCTGGGGTGGCGGCAACCGGGATCACCATGAGCGAATGACGATGCTTCTGGAACGGCAGCCACAGCTGGCGCAACTGGACAATCTTCTGGCGGAAGCCGCGCGCGGCCGTGGTCACGTCGCGGCTTTGTCGGGCGAGGCGGGTGCCGGCAAGTCGACGCTTGTCGATGCCTTCGTCAGCGGTGCCGGCCAGGAGGCGCGCATCTTCCGCAGCGCTTGCGAGGACCTGTCGATCCCCGATCCGCTCGGGCCGCTCTACGATCTTGCGCGCGACGCGCAATGGGCAATGCCGCAGGCGGTCGACGCCCGGCAGGGACAGCGGCTGCCGCTGTTTTCCGACGCGCTGGATGTCTTCGAGGCGAGGACGGGCGTAACGCTGCTGGTGATCGAGGACCTGCACTGGGCCGATGACGCGACACTCGACTTCGTCCGCTTTCTCGGCCGTCGCATTGCCAACACCCATATCCTGCTGCTGGTGACGGCGCGTACCGATCGCAGTGAGGGGCAGATGCGCGTGCGCCGCGCACTGGGCGAAATCCCGTCGAGCAGCGTCGCGCGCATCGACGTGCCGCTTTTGAGCGAGGCAGCGGTGCTGTCGCTCGCCGATGCGGCCGGTCGCGACGGCGATGCCATCTACCGGGCCACAGCCGGCAACGCCTTTTTCGTCACCGAACTGTTGAGCGCCGAAAATGAAACAGCGCTGCCGGCCAGCGTGCGCGATGCGGTGCTCGCGCGCGCCGAACGCCTGTCGGCCGGCGCCCGCTCGATGCTCGACGCGGTGTCGGTGTTCCCAAGACGGGCCGACGCTTGGGCCCTGCAGGGCCTGTGTGGCGTGGCCAGCGCTGGCCAGCTTGCGGAATGCGTCTCGAATGGGCTGCTGGACGATCTGGGCGACGGCTATGCCTTCCGGCACGAAATCGCCCGCCGCGCCATCGAGGCGATGCTGACGACAAGCCACAGAAGAGAGTTCAACCAGCGCGCCCTGACAGCGCTGCTCGAAAAGCGCGACATTGCCACCGCGCGTCTGGTGCACCATGCGGTCGAGGCGCACAATCTGGAGGCGGTGCGCGAACTGGCGCCGGTCGCTGCCCGGGAGGCTTCCCGCATCGGCGCGCATCGCGATGCCGCCGGCTACTACGAGGTCGCCTTGCGACAGGCTGACGGCCTGCCCATGGAAGAGCGCGCCGGCCTGTACGAGAACTATGCCTTCGAATGCCACCTGATCGGCCGGATCGCCGAGGCCATCGAGGCTCAGCAGCAGGCGCGCGCTCTGCAGCGCGCCCTGGGCAATACGCTGAAGGAAGGCGACAGTCTCAGATGCCTGTCGCGTTTCGCCTATCTGATGGGCGACCGTGAGGCCGCCGATCTGTTTGGCGCCCAGGCGGTCGCGTTGCTGGAGACCGCACCGGCCGGGCCGGAACTGGCCATGGCCTACTCCAATCTCTCGCAGCTGGCGATGCTGGCCGAAAGGCTCGACGAGACGTTGTCGTTGGGCGACAAGGCGATCAGGCTCGCCGAACAGGTGGATCGGCCGGACATCGTCTGCCACGCGCTCAACAATGTCGGCGCTGCCGAACAATGGCTGGACCTGCCCAGCGCGCGGCTGCACCTTGCCCGCAGTCTCGAAATCGCGCTCGAGCAGAATTTCCAGGAACACGTGGCGCGTGCCTTCACCAATTGCGCCTGCAGTGAAATGAACCAGTTGGACTACAACCAGGCTCAGTCCTTTCTCGATCGCGGCATCGACTATTGCGTCGAGAACGACCTGGCGACCTGGCGTGACTACATGCGCGGCGTGCGGGCGCAGTTGCTGCTGCGTTACGGACGATGGGACGAGGCGGCTGCCGAAGCGCTGGAAGTCGTCACCAACGACCATGCAGCCGCGTTGGTGCGCTATCCCGCCTTGGTGGCTCTGGCGAAATTGCGCCTGCGCCGCGGCGATCCTTCAGCCGAGCCGCTTCTGGCGGAAATGAAGCGGTTTCTCGAAAAGGGTGCTGAGCTGCAGAGGCTGCTGCCCTATGCGGCGGTCGTCGCCGAACAGGCATGGCTGGGCGAGGCGGAAGAGGACGAGGCGCTGCGGCTGATAGACCTTGCCGAAAGCCTTTCACCGAAGCCTGCGGTCTTTGCCGAACTGGCCAGCTGGCGGCGTTTGCTGGTGCCGGCGATCGGCCCAGGCGACACGTCGGGCATGGCCGCGCCCTACCGGATGCTTCTGGAAGGCGACTGGCAAGGGGCGGCGGATTTGTGGGCCGCGATGGACGCTCCCTTCGAACGTGGGCTTGCCCTGGTTCAGGGCGATGAGGCGGCGCAGCGCTCGGCGCTCGAGATATTCGAAAACCTCGGCGCCAGGCCGGTCGCCCAGCACGTGCGCGACCTCATGCGGCGAAACGGTGTCAATCACATCGCGCGGGGACCGCGCCGCACCACGCGCGCAAACAGCGCCGGGCTGACCCTGCGCCAGATGGAAGTGCTGCAACTGATCGAGCGCGGCTTCTCCAACAAGCGGATTGCCGACCACCTCGCCATTTCGCCGAAGACGGTCGACCACCACGTCTCGGCGGTTCTGGGAAAACTGGACGCCATCTCCCGTGGCGAAGCCACGGCTGCGGCACGCGACTCAGGCCTGATCTGAAGCACCGCGCCTGCTTGATCTGCAGGAAGGCCACTGGCGACCGGTAAGGGCCGTCAGTCGTAGGTCAAATCCGTCGCCTTGCCGCCGAACACCCGGTAGGCATAGAACGAATAGAAGATGATGACAGGCAGCACGACCACCGTACCGGCCAGGATGATGGCCAGGCTTTCCGGCGCAGAGGCCGCCTGCCAGATGGTCAGCCTGTCGGGCACCACGAATGGATAGAACGACCAGGCAAGACCGGCAAAGCCGAGCGCGAAGATGGCGGCCAGCGTCAGGAACGGCGTCAGCGAATGGCGGTCGTCGGGCCTGGGCAGATGAAAGGTCTGCCGCCACAGCCACAGGAACAACAGTGCCGACAGGATCGGCAGCGGCGACAGATAGAGCATCGCGGGAAAGACGAACCATTTGTCGAAGATGCGCGGGCTGGCGAACGGCGTTGCCAGCGACACCGCGGCCATGCCGAGCGCGGTCAGCACAAGGGCGGTGCGCAACCAGCGCACGGCCTTCTTCTGCAGATCGCCCTCGGTCTTGTAGATCACCCAGGCGGCACCCATCGCCGCGTAAGCCGCGGCAAGGCAGAGCGCCACCAGCACGCCGAACGCCACGCCGCCCGGGCCGACATCGAGGCCGAGCACATAGACGCCCAGCATATAGCCCTGCGCCAGCGAGGCGATGACCGAACCCAGGAAGAAAATACGGTTCCAGCGATGCTTCTTGCCGCTCGGCACCTTGGCGCGAAAATCGAAGGCGACGCCGCGCAGGATCAGCCCGACCAGCAACACGAACACCGGGATGTAGAGCGCGGTCAGGATGACCCCATGCGCCAGCGGGAAGGCGACCAGGAGCAGGCCGACGGCCAGCACCAGCCAGGTCTCGTTGGCGTCCCAGAACGGACCGATGGCCGCGACCATCGTGTCCCGCTCGGTGTCTTCGGCGGCGGCGAACAAGATGCCGATGCCGAGATCGAAGCCGTCGAGTATGACGTAGATCAGGATGGCGAGGCCCATCAGGCCGGCGAAGATCAGGGGCAGCAGGGTTGGCCAGTCGAAGGTCATTGTCTTCTCCTCACTCGCCGGCCGCCGGCTGCGACAGGGCTGCGTTCATCACGCCAGGCAGCGGCGATGAATCGCCGTCCTTCGCCGCCTTCAGCGCCAGGTGCACCAGCACGCCGAGATAGGCGATCAGCAAAAGCACATAGAGGATGAGGTAGATGGCGAGCGTCAGCGCGACATGGCTGCCCGCCACCGGCCCGACCGCGTCGGCGGTCTTCAGCACGCCGGTCACCAGCCAGGGCTGGCGGCCGATCTCGGTGGTGTACCAGCCGGCCAGCGTCGCCAGCCAGCCCGACAGCGCCATCGGCACCATCAGCATGGCGAGCGGCCTCGGCAGGCTGTGCCGGCGCTTGAGGAAGAAGGCGGCCGACCAGGAAACCGCAAGCATCAGCAGTCCCGTGCCGACCATGATGCGGAAGCTCCAGAAGATCGGAAAGACCGGCGGATGGTTGCCTGGATAGTCGTTCAGCCCCGGCACCACGCCGCTGGTGCGGTGCCGCAGCACCAGGCTGGCGCCGTCGGGAATGGCGATCTCGAACCTGTTTTCCTTCGCCGCCTCGTCGGGCAGGGCGAAGAGCACCAGCGGCACGTTGGGGCCGGTGTTCCAGTTGGCCTCCATGGCGGCGATCTTCTGCGGCTGGTGCTCCAGCGTGTTCAGCCCGTGCTGGTCGCCGGTGAAGATCTGGATCGGGATCAGGATCGCCGCGGTGAAGACGCCGGTGCGCAGCGCCTTCCACATCGATTCCGAGCGGTCGCCATAGAGATAGCGCAGCGCCGACAGGCCGGCGATCAGGAACGACACCGTCAGGCCGGAGGCGAGCAGCATGTGGACCAGCCGGTAGGGCATCGACGGGTTGAAGACGATCGCCCACCAGTCGACGGCGTGCGCGACGCCATCGCGTATCTCGAAGCCGGCCGGCGTCTGCATCCAGGAATTGAGCGCGATGATCCAGAACGCCGAGAGGGTTGTGCCGCCTGCCACCAGCACCGTCGCCAGCGTGTGGATGCGGTTGGAGACGCGGCGGAAGCCGAACAGCATGATGCCGAGGAAAGCCGCTTCGAGGAAGAAGGCGGTGAGGATCTCGTAGGCCAGCAGCGGCCCGGCAATGTTGCCGACCTTTTCCATGTAGCCCGGCCAGTTGGTGCCGAACTGGAAGCTCATGGTGACGCCCGACACCACGCCCATGGCGAAGGACAACGCGAACACCTTCACCCAGGTGAAATAGGCACGCATCCAGGCGGAATCGTTTGTCGCGTTGTAGCGGAGCTTGAAGAACAGCAGCACCCAGCCAAGCGCAATGGTGATCGTCGGAAACAGGATGTGGAACGAAATATTCGCGCCAAATTGCATGCGCGACAGGATGAGCGGGTCCATGGTGGGCTCCGGCTGCTTCTAATGTGGCAAGAATAAGCCCGTCGCGCCTGTCGGTCAAAGCGGCGTCCCGCCGCGAGGCGGAACGCCGCAGCGCCCGGGCAAGATGACGCATGCGTGCTGCTGCCGTGTCGGATTGCAACCGCCGCCGGCCCGCACTGGCCGGCCTGCGACGACTGTCGAGAACTGTCAGCAGCGGCGTCGACTTGCGGTTGCACGCACTGACATTCAGCCTATATCAGGGGACCTCCCTCAAGCAGCCGTTTTCAGCCATGCCCTCCATCCTGTCCATTTCCGGGGTCTCCAAGACCTACGCCACCGGCTTCACCGCGCTCAAGGAAGTCAACCTCGAGATCGAGCGCGGCGAGATCTTCGCGCTGCTCGGCCCCAACGGCGCCGGCAAGACGACGTTGATCTCGATCGTATGCGGCATCGTCAATCGTTCGTCGGGCACCGTCACCGTCGACGGTCACGACATCAACAGGGACTACCGCGCCGCGCGCAGCCTGATCGGCCTGGTGCCGCAGGAACTGACCATCGACGCCTTCGAGAGCGTCTGGGCGACTGTCAATTACAGCCGTGGCCTGTTCGGCAAGCCGGCCAACCCGGCCTTCGTCGAGAAGGTGCTGCGCGATCTGTCGCTATGGGAAAAGAGGGACGCCAAGGCGATTACGCTCTCGGGCGGCATGAAGCGCCGGCTAATGATCGCCAAGGCGCTGTCGCATGAGCCGCGCGTCCTGTTCCTCGACGAGCCGACCGCCGGCGTCGATGTCGAACTGCGCCAGGACATGTGGGCGATGGTGCGTCGGCTGCGCGAGGACGGCGTCACCATCATCCTCACCACCCACTATATCGAGGAAGCCGAAGCGATGGCCGACCGCGTCGGCGTCATCAACCGCGGCGAGATCATCCTGGTCGAGAACAAGGCCGAACTGATGCGCAAGCTCGGCCGCAAGCGCCTGGTGATGGAGCTGCGCAGCCCGCTGACGGCCATTCCCGATACCTTCTCGCGCTATGCGCTGGAGCTGTCGCTGGATGGCGGGCAGCTGACCTACACCTATGACAACCAGGCCGAGCGGCCGGGCATCGCCTCGCTGATCCGCGATCTCGAGGCCGGCGGCATCCAGTTCCGCGACATCGACACGCAAAACAGTTCGCTCGAGGAGATCTTCGTCAATCTGGTGAGGAGAGAGCCATGAACCTGCGTGCGGTATGGGCGATCTACCGGATGGAAATGGCGCGTGCCTTCCGCACCGTGCTGCAGAGCATCGTCTCGCCGGTCATCTCCACGTCGCTCTATTTCGTCGTCTTCGGCTCGGCCATCGGCTCGCGCATCACCGAGATCGACGGCATCAGCTACGGCGCCTTCATCGTGCCGGGGCTGATCATGCTGTCGCTGCTGACGCAGTCGATCTCCAACGCCTCCTTTGCCATCTACTTCCCGAAATTCGTCGGCTCGATCTACGAGCTCCTGTCGGCGCCGGTCTCCTATCTGGAGATCGTCATCGCCTATGTCGGCGGTGCGGCGACCAAGTCGATCCTGCTTGGCCTGATCATCCTGGCCACCGCCTCGCTATTCGTCCCGCTGACCATCCAGCACCCGTTCTGGATGGTTGCCTTCCTGGTGCTGACGGCGGTGACCTTCAGCCTGTTCGGTTTCATCATCGGCATCTGGGCGAAGAGTTTCGAGCAATTGCAGCTGGTGCCGCTACTGATCATCACGCCGCTGACCTTCCTCGGCGGAAGCTTCTATTCGATCAACATGCTGCCCGGCATCTGGCGCACGGTGACGCTGTTCAACCCGGTCGTCTATTTGATCAGCGGCTTCCGCTGGAGCTTTTACGGCAAGTCCGATGTCTCGGTCGGCGTCAGCCTCGGAATGACGATCGTCTTCCTGCTGGCCTGCATAGCGATCGTCGCCTGGATCTTCAGGACAGGTTACCGGCTAAGGAACTGACGAATCTCAGATCTCAAATCGCCTTGACCAGCCGCAGCAGCCCCAGCATCTCCACATATGTCCCTTTGCGAAAGGCTATGTAGACCGGCTCCTCGACACCGTGGAAGCGGCGCTTGAACGCCGCCTGGCCTTGCAGGTTGAACCTGCGGCGGTTGACCCATGGCGAAGAGTAGGCGCGCTGGAAGGCATTGCGCCAGAAATCGCTTTCGGCAAACCCGCTCGGGACCACATCGAGCATCGGCGACAGGCCGAGAGTGACTACCGAGATGCCTTGCTCGCGGAAACGGTCGACGGCGAATTTGGTCAGGCCGATCTCGGCGTGCGGCGAGGCGTCGATATGCTTGCGCTTGAACGCCGTGGTGTAGCCGATCACCTTGCCGTCGCGAAACAGCGGGTCGAAGTCGAGCAGTGCGACCAGTCCGCCATCGGGGCCGTGAAGGACGAAACGGCGCATGTCGGTGCCGAGATGGTCGGCGAAGGGGCGGTTGAGAAAGCCCATCTCCCAGCGTTTGACGATGCGGTCGCCGCGCCAGTTTTCGGAAAGCCGGGCGATTTCGTCGAGATGGACGGTCCGCTTGTCCTCGTCGAACCAAAATCCCTTCTTCAACAGCCAGCGCTCGGAATAGCGTACGGTCTCGTTGCGCTTTCCGGAAAAATCATGGTCGGGCAGGTTGAGGCGGGTGTCGATGCCGAGGCGATTGATCTTGTAGCCGAGCCCGGCCAGCACCCGCGCCGTCTCCTCGCCGATCTGCACGAACCACGGGCTGCCGGCGGTTTCGACGAAGCGTCTGATGTAATCGGGCCGCAGCATTGGAGCCACCACGGGATCGCCGAGCACGAAATGGCGCCCCATCTTGGTGCCGAAGGCGATGTAGCCGTCGGCGTCGCCGAAATAGGAAAGCTTGCCTTGCACGGCGGTCGAATAGGCAAGCGAGAAGTCACCATGGCGGCGAACAAGCGCCAGGCGCTCGACATGGGTCAGCCTCTGCCGCGCCACCTTTGGCGCGACGTCCTCAAGGATTTTGTCGAAATAGATCCGCAAGGAGGGCATGGTCGAAATTCCGCGAGCCGCCTACAGCGCCGCGCCCAGGACGCGCAAAGGTGCTGTAACACTTTGATTCTGCGCATGACCCCGGAAATCGACTCGATTTCGGGCATGCACGTGGGGGAATAGCAGAGACCCGCCAGCCCCAGGGCCTCGAATCAATCACATTGCCGCGACCTGATTACCGCTGATATCGCGCATATGCCATATAGTGCGCAATCGCGGACGGCGCATGCTCGAAATTCGGGTTCGATTCGCGATATATAAATCAACCGCAGGATCGAGCCGCCGCGGCCTCCCTTGGCGACCACGGGAAGCGTGGCGTCGGAAGGGTCGAATGGAGATCAAAGAAGGAATGGCTGAAACGACCATCAGACCGGTGACGAACGAACCGGTCGAGCCGGCGATCGTCGTCGGCGCCGGTGCCGCCGGGCTGGCCGTCGCACATGCCTTGATGAACGCCGGCGTGCCCACGGCGATCCTGGAAAAGGAAAGCCGCCTGGCCGAGCCCTGGCACCGGCGGCATCGGCAATTGCATCTCAACACCCATCGCGATCTGTCTTCTCTGCCCGGTCTTGCCTATCCCCAGGGCACGCCTGCCTTTCCGCATAAGACTGTCGTCATCCGCCATATGAATGATTTCAGGGAGGAGAACCGGCTCCCGGTGCAGTTTGGCGTTGCTGTCGAAGAAATCGTCTTCAAGGGCGATCACTGGGCGCTGCTGACCAGCGCCGGACTGCGCCTGGCCCGCCATGTCGTCATCGCCACCGGCCGCGACAGGCAACCCTTCATTCCCGAATGGAAAGGCATGACGGGTTTCGCCGGCCGCATCATCCACGCGGCGGATTTCGGCGACGCACGGGACTATGCCGGCAAGAACGTGCTGGTCGTCGGCGCCGGCAATTCGGGCTTCGATACGCTCAATCATCTGGCCGGCATAAACACGGCCGCCATCTGGCTGTCGGCCCGCAACGGCCCCGCGCTGCTGCCCAAGCGGATCGGCAAGATCGCCGTGCATCGGCTTTCGCCGTTCATAGCGCGCTTGCCCTTGCGGGTCGCCGATGCGGTGATGGCGGCGGCGCAGCGCCTGGTTTTCGGCGACTTGACCAAATTCGGCATGCCGCCCGCGCCTTCGGGTGGCGCCAGCCGCCTGACCTCGGACTATACCGCGATCGCCGCCGATGACGGCGCCGTCAGCGCCATCAAGGCCGGCAAGATCGTTGTGGTGCCGGCGATACGGGAATTCGCTCGCGACGGCGTGATCCTTGCCAATGGCAACCTGATCCATCCCGACATCGTCATTGCCGCGACAGGCTACCGCACCGGCCTGGAGCCCATGGTCGGCAAGCTCGGCGTCCTCGACAAAAAGGGCGTTCCGCTCTTCAACGGCGGGCAAGCCGATCCAAAATTGCCCGGCCTGTGGTTCACCGGCATGCGGCCGAGCATTCGCGGCTGCTTCGCCAACGCCGGCATCATGGCCAAGGCGATCACCAAACGGATTGCCAGTTCCGCTGGCACCTCCGACCAATCCGGCGCTTCACGCTGACTTGGGCTCAAGCCTCCGGAAGCCGACAGCCTCCATCAGCATGTCCTCTTCCACCATGCCGGCATTGTGGAGCGCCAGCAGGGTGAGAGCCAGTTCGCGAGCCTCGGCCGATTCGGGATGCGCTTCGCGGCGCCGGCAGGCTTCGTCGAACACACGTTGCAAGGTGGCGACTTCGGCAGGTTTGAGCAGGCCACGGTCATAAACGGACTTCGGCATGGCAATCTCCTGGTAAAGACCTAGGGCGCCATGTGTAAATTGCCAATCTTTCCCGTGGCTTGAATGATTGACGCAAAAAAAGAGGGGCTTCGGCTCGCCGAAACCCCTCCCTGAGATTGCGGTGCTTGTTATTAAACCGCGATCTTGCCGCCGCCCTGTCTGGTGATGGCGACGACCGCCGGCCGCACCGGCATGTCGGGCTTGAAGTCGGGCCAGCGCGTCGACAGGTCCTCATATAGGACGGGCGGCCGAACGCTTCCCAGTCCTCGCCGCCGTCACCCGGATGCTGGACGGCGACAAAGGCGGTCTGATCGTCAGGGGCGAACAGCGGGCCACACATTTCGGCGCCGATCGGCACGCGGAAGAACAGTTTCGAGGTTGCCCGCGCCGAGCCTTCGGTGTCGACCGCCCACAGCCCATCGGTGCGGCCGGTGGTCTTTGGGCTCTGGCCGTCGGTGGCGACCCACAGGCGTCCGGCTGAATCGACCGCGCAATTGTCGGGCATGCCGAACCAGCCATTGGCCGTCGTCGCCGTCGAGAAGGTGGCGCCGACATCGGCAACCGCCGGATCGCCACATTTCAAAAGCACTTCCCACTTGCCCTTGGTGGCAGTGAAATCGCCGCCATCCTCGGCGATCTCGATGATGTGGCCAAAAGCGTTTTCGGCGCGCGGGTTGGCGGCATCGACCTGGTCTGCCTTGCGCTTCGAATTGTTGGTCAGCATGACATAGACCTTGCCGTTGACGGCATTGGGCTGGATGTCCTCTGGGCGGTCCATCTTGGTGGCGCCGAGCAGGTCGGCGGCGCGTCGTGTCTCGATCAGCACGTCGGCCTGGCTTGCAAAGCCGTTTTCGGCGGTCAACGGTCCCTGGCCGAAGACGATCGGCAGCCATTCGACGGAGCCGTCTTCGGCGAACTTGGCGACATGCAGCGTGCCGTCGTCGAGCAGATCCTTGTTCGCCGCGAGGTCATTGGGATTGAACTTACCGCTGGTGACGAACTTGTAGGCATAGTCGAAGCGCTCGTCATCGCCGAGATAGAAGACGACGCGGCCATCCTTGGCGACGATCGATTCGGCACCCTCGTGCTTGAAGCGGCCCATGGCGGTGCGCTTCCTCGGCGTCGAGGTCGGATCGTTGACATCGACCTCGACGATCCAGCCGAAGCGGTTGGCCTCGTTCGGCTCCTTGGCCAGGTCGAAGCGGTCATAGTGCGCCGCCCATTCATAGGCGCCTTCGGGAATGCCGAGGCGCTTGTAGTTGGCGGCTTCCTTGTGGCCCTCGGGCAATTCGCCGGAGAAATAGCCGTGGATGTTCTCCTCGGCCATCACATAGGTGCCCCACGGCGTGACGCCGCCGGCGCAATTGTTGAAGGTGCCCAAAACCTTCGTGCCGGACGGGTCGGCATTGGTCTTGACGCGGTCATGGCCGGCAACCGGGCCGGACAGCGCCATTTCGGTGTTGGAAGTAACGCGGCGGTTGAGCTTGCCGTCGCACACCACTTGCCATTTGCCGCCGTCCTTGCGGATCTCGACGATGGTGCCGCCATGCGCCGCCATCTCGACATCGACCTGTTCCTTGCTGAGCGGTGCGACGTCGGCCGACTTCTTGCCGTCCTTCTCGACGATCTTGACGATGCCCGGGAACATCAGATGCGGGTTGGTGTATTCGTGGTTGACGACCAGCAGGCCGTGTTCGGCCGAACCGTCGATCGCGATGTAGCCGACATAGTCGTTGTTGTAGCCGAACTGTTTCGCCTGCGCCTGCGCCGACTGCTTCGTCGGGTCGAACTCCGGCGAATCGGCAAACAGCGGATCGCCCCAGCGCAACAGCACATCGGCATCGTAGCCCGGCGCGACATGGTGCTTGTCGTCGATGCCGGCCTCCAGCTCGTCGAACGCGAAGGCGGAGCCTTCGGCGGCCCGGGCCTGGTCGGCGCTGACCAGCGCCAGCGGGCTGACGGTGGCGGCGATCGCCGAGACGGCCAGCGAGCCTTTCAGGAAACCACGGCGCGAGAACCGCGCGGCGATGATCTCGCCCATGGTGCGGTTGTCGGTGGGATTGGTGGCCGGGCCGGCGCTTTCCTCGAGCAGGCTGGTGCGGAATTTGGCGTCGGGGGAGCGGTGTTCGGTCATCTGGCTTGCCTCTGGCTTTGCGGGTGGCTGGAGCGTGTTGCCTGTTCAACCCCTTATAGTCACCTGGTCACATTTTCGTGACATCAAAAGCCTTTCAGCCGCGACAGCATTCTGAGACGTCGCTAAGCACTCTGCGAGCAGCAAGTAGCATTGGGACAAAGGTCCCTTGTCAGGCCCGGCAAAGGTCCCTTGGCGACACCGCATCGGTCGTGGACCGGTTACGCGAGGCCGCCATGTCGGCGATGGTGGGTCCCTTGCGAAAACGCCGGCGGTGAAATCCGCCTGCCTGAAATCCGCCTGCCTGATCGAAGAGGAGACCAGGATGCGCAGATCGATCGCGACCCGCTGTTGCTGGCTGGCGCTGAGGGCGACCTCGGCACTGGCGCTGGCCATCGCCCCTTGTCAACTCGCTTTCCACGGCTCTGGTCCCGGCATCGTTGCCGCAAGCGCGCATGCCAAGGATGGCGGACATGGCAGTGGCGGTGGAGGTGGCGGCGGAAGCGGCAGCGGCGGGAGTGGCGGGAGCGGCAACAGCAGTAGCGGAAACGGTAACTCCGGAAACGCTGGCGGAGACAATGGCGCCGGCGACGATCACGGCGCAGCCGGCAATTCTGGGGTCGGCAAAGGTCACGACGAGGATGGAGATCACGTCAATGCGAAAACCGGCGACAGGGTCGAAATAGACGGCAACAAGATCGAGGTCGAGCATCCCGACGGCATCACGGAAGAGATCGAGAACGGCCGTTTCCAGATGAAAGATGCACTCGGCCGCACGATTGTCGAACGTCCAGCGACTGCAAACGACATCAGTCGTCTTCGGGCCTTGTGAAGCAGAAGGCCCTGTGAAGCAGATCAACCGGGGAACGACCAGCTTGACAAGTCACCTCCGCCGCCCCCGGCGGAGGTGACTTGATGTTCGGCGGCATCAGGTAAGCCAGCTTCCAGTCGGCGATGGCGGTCGCCGCCGTCCATACAAGGCATATATTAGCACAAGCTTGGGACTTTAGTCCAATCTTGCGCTTGCAAAGGTCCTGGGTGACAAGCGCAACGGTCGGATACGGCTTTCGGGTATCTTTTCTTTCGGCGATGCTGGTGCAACTCCAACGTCGACGGTGGCACGCCAGCTCAATCGACGGAGATCACCATGCATAGATCGATCACGACCCGTTGTTGCCGGCTGGCGCTCAAATCGGCGGCCGCGCTGGCGCTGACCATCGCTCCCTATCAGATTGACCTCCACGGCTCCGCTCCTGGAATCCACGCCGCTAGCGCACAGGCCGGCAAGGGCGGCGGTGGCGGCGGCAATGGTGGTGGCGGCGGTGGCGGAAACGGTGGCAACAGCGGCGGCAATGGAAACGGCAACAGCGGCAATAGCGGCGGTAACGGTAACGGAAACAGCGGCAATAGCAGCGGTAACGGAAACAACGGCAAAGGAAATAGCGGAACCGCCAGCGGCAACTCTAAATCCAACCAGGGGCAGAACGAAAATGGTAACGGTCGCCATGTCAACGCCAAGACCGGTGACGAGGTCGACGTGGAGGGCAAGACGATCACGGTCCAGCACCCCGACGGCATAATGGAAAAGATCGAGAATGGCCGTTTCAGGATGGAGGATTCGCTCGGGCGCACGATCATCGATCGCGGAGCCACGCCGGCGGATGTCAGCCGCCTCAAAGCGTTGTGAAGTTGGCCAACAGGCAACGGCCGGCTTCACACGTCACCTCCGCCGCCCCCGGCGGAGGTGACCTCTCTTTTGTCACCCGGTTTCCGGCTGATGTATGTCGCCCAGAGGTAGAGGCAACGACATGCATAAAAACAAAGACTTAAAGCGCGCCTGATAGAGCTGTTCGGCGTTTCCGTGAAACGGTGAGCCGCTCTCGGGATGGCCGAAGCCTCTACGAATGGTTCCGGTCCCGGTCGCGCGACTCACGCATCATCAAGGCTGCTTCGGTGCGGTTTCGCACATTGAGCTTCGACAGCACGCCGGTCATGTGATGCTTGACGGTCTTCTCCTGCAGCTCCAGCCGCAAGGCAACTTCCTTGTTGCTCAGGCCCTCCGCCACCAGTCGCAGAATTTCTGCCTGTCGCTCGGTGAGTTGCCGCAGCCGGTCCACTATGCCGTCGGTCGGCTGCAGGGACTGGAGATCCGAAAGCAGGCGGGCTGACAGCGTCGGCGAAAGATAGCTTTCCCCGGCCGCCACGCTGTGCAGGATGTCTGCGAGCGCGCGCGACCCGACGCCCTTGAGGACATAGCCACGCACCCCGGCGTTCAGGGCCCTGGTCACGTCGGCATTGGCCTCCGAAACGGTCAACATGACGATCTTCTGGGCGGGATGGCTGGCGAGGATGCTTGCAACCGCGGTCAGACCGCCGCCCGGCATGGAGATATCGAGCAGCAGAATGTCCGGCCGTACGGTCGAGACGATGCGCTCGGCATCCTGCGCCGTGGCGCCCTCGCCAACCATCTCGAAGCCGCCGATTTCCGTCAGGCTGCGCGTCACGCCCTCGCGAAAGAGGGGATGGTCGTCGATAATGGCAATGCGAATGGCGCCGATCATGCTTGCTCCTCGACCGATAGGCGGATCACCAATCGCGTGCCGTGCGGCCCGGTCAAGGTTTCGAACTGGCCGCCAATGCTTTCGACCCGCTCTCTGAGCCCGGCGAGCCCGAGACCCTCGACGCGTGCCGGATCGAAGCCCGGCCCGCCGTCCGAGACTTCAACGAAAAGCCTGCTGCCTTTCATCCCCGCACTCACCGCCTGATCCTTGCCTCGCCCGTGGCGATAGGCATTGTTCAACCCTTCCTGCACGAAACGATAGATGCTGATCTTCTCGGAGGCACCGGGCTCTGGCAAGTGTCCGGCCAGCGTGAGTGTCACCGACGTCCCTGTCCTCATCTCGTGTTCGTTGACGGCCAGCCGCAGGATGTCCGTTGTGGCAGCCGTCTCGATCTGCGGCAGGACGAGGCCTGTGCAGATGCCGCGTATTTCGCGCATCGCATCCTCCAGCGTCTTGCGGATCATCGCAACCTCGGTCGAGCGGCTTTCGCTCGAATGGCCATCGCCGGAAAATACCGGACTGTCCATGCGCAGCGCCGCCAGCGCGACGAGTTGGGCCGGACCGTCATGCAGGTCGGCGCCGATGCGGCGCAGGTATCTTTCATTGAGCGCGGTGGCGCGGCGGGACGCCCGCTGCACGCGAACCCGCAAGGCGTTGTTTTGCGCAACCAGGCCCTGCAGCTCCGACACCTGGCGGCGCAGCGCCCCGCGCTGGTCGTCGATGGTGCGGCTGCCGCGCAGGACGATGCCGGACAGGAGCACAAATGCCGCCAGGGTCGCGCCGGCCACGATCAGCCAGCTTGACAGCAGAGCGGAAGCCAGGGTGGTCTTGAAGTCGTCGGCGACCTCATAGAATTCTGTGACGGCCACCACTTCGCCGGACCACGGCTCGCGCACGGGATTGTAGATCTCGAGCAACGGCAAGCCGATCGCCTCCGCCTGGCTTTCGTTCTCGTCGAACGTATCGAACTGGGCGACGACATTGCCCTGGAAGGCGGAACGCAGACCGGGGCTCAGATCGAAGCGGTGGCCGATCAAACCCGCCTCCTTCGCATAGAGAACCATGCCGTCACGGCGCCAGAGCCTGAACGATACGATGCGCTTGCCGAGCGCGCCCTGGCCGAGCGTCTCATCGAGCGCTTGTTTGACGCTATCGCTGAGTTCCTGGCTCTTGCGCAGGTCGGGCAGCAGCGGCGCAATCACGCTGTCGACATAGAGCGCCGTCGTGGCAGCCGAATTGCGAATGACGCCGTCCCGGATCTGTGTCGTCACCCAGGCGCCCACCACCAGCATGACGGCCAGAAGGCCAAAGCCGCCGGCAACGAGGAATTGCAGCGCGAGGGAAAGCTCGCTCCAGCGTCGCAACAAGTTTTGAAGAATGCGAATCATGGCCCCCGACCGCCCTTCAATCGACAGGCTGGGCGATGCCGGCACTTTGAGCTTCCATCCTGCCGTTGCCAAGGCCTTCGTTTGATCAACGTCGCTTGACGTCCCGGCGCGCTTCGGAAACAAGTCCGCGATACACGCGGCGCGATCCGCTTCGAGAGGGGACAGGACGTTGAGTTTTTCGGGGTTGCTGCAGCTTGGCTTTTCGACGGTGATCTTCCTGCTGGCGGCGATGGCGGCCAAGCAGTGGGGCATGGCGCCGAGCCTTGGCAAGATCCTGCTGACGCTGGCGCTCTATTCGCTGGGCAATCTGGTCATGCTGCGGTTGATCCGCCAATTCGGCATGTCGGTGTCGTTCAGTCTCTCGGCCGTCATCCAGCTGGTCTCGGTGAATGTCGTCGCCCTGATGTTCTTCGGCGAGCGCGTCAACACGCTGCAGGCGACCGGCATCGTGCTGGCGATCGCCGCCGTGGCGCTGATCACGCTCGGACCCTATCTGCAGGGGCGGTTGTAACGGGCCAGTTGCCGATGAAGAACGCCGCCAATGCACTGCTGAACCGGATCGAATTCCCGGTGCTGCTGGCCGGCCTGGTCATCGCCGGCTGCCTGTGGGGGTTCGAGGAGTTGATGGAGGTGGCGCGGGCCACCACGCCGCACGCCTTCGACACCGAAATCCTGCTCGCCTTCCGCCAGCCGGGCCAGCCGGGTGTGCCGATCGGCCCGCTTTGGCTGGAAGGCGCCATGCGCGATATCACCAGCCTCGGCAGCTCGGCCGTGCTGGTGCTGATCACGGCGGCGACGATCGTCTATCTGTTGTTGATCCGCCGTCCGGCAACGGCGCTGCTCATCTTCGTCGCGGTGGCGGGCGGCCAGGTGCTGTCGAGCCTGCTCAAACTCGGTGTCGACCGGCCGCGGCCCGAACTCGTTTCGCATCTGGTCAACGAAACTTCGCTGTCCTTTCCGAGCGGTCACGCCATGCTGTCGGCGGTAACCTATCTGACGCTCGGCTCGCTGGCGGCGAGTTTCCTGCCGGGAAGGGTGACGAAGATCTATGTGTTGTCGCTCGCCGTGCTGGTGACGCTGCTGGTCGGCGTCAGCCGCATCTATCTCGGTGTCCACTGGCCGTCGGATGTGCTGGCCGGCTGGTGCGCCGGCTTCGCCTGGGCAATGCTGTGCTGGTTGGCGGCCCGCGCGTTGCAGCGGGGACGCGGACGCCGCCTGAACGACGAAAGCGAAATTGCAGATTGACGGCCCCGGGCAGAAATCAAATCAGTCGGTTGATCAGCCCATGCCCGCAGCCTGCCAGCAAAAGAACCACCGACAGCACGCATGCCGATGTCATGAAGCTCCTGAAAAGATTCAACCGCGCTACCCCCTGCCCCAGATGGAACACCCTAGCTCGAAGTCCCCAGGAAGTATCTGACAAAATGGACAAACAGGCGCTTACGTATCAGACATTCATGTTGATGCTTGAAACATCACAATGATGGTATTATACGCTATAGCCGCAGACTCAGACGGGGATTTCGGCCGATGATCACTGCCGCGCAGATGCGCGCCGCAAGGGCGCTGGCCGGCATCGATCAGAAGTCGCTCGCCGAACGCGCCGGGGTTTCGCTTCCGACCATCCAGCGGATGGAGGCGAGCGACGGCGTGGTCAGGGGCGTGGTCGATACGCTGATGAAGGTCATCCAGGCTCTCGATGAGGCCGGGGTGGAGCTGATCGGCGAGAACCAGACCAGCGAGCGCGGCGGCAGGGGCGTGCGCCTCAAGCCTGTCGTGCTGCCGGATCCGAAGGCTGAGCCGGCATAAAGTCGCGACGGCGACCGCCGACAGTCCTGCCGACGATCCCGCCGCCTTCTGGAGCGGAAACCAGTCCATGGATCAGGCGCAGCAGGCAGTGCATCAACCGGACCAGAGGTCGGCCCAGAAGTCGGCCCAAGGGTCGGCAAAGCCGACATTTTCCGAATTGTTCACGCCAAAGCTGGTGACGGTCTGGCGCGAGGGCTACCATCTGCCGCAGTTCAAGGCCGACTTCATGTCCGGCCTGACCGTCGCCATCGTCGCGTTGCCGCTGTCGATGGCGATCGCGATTGCCTCGGGCGTGACGCCGGAGCGTGGCCTCTACACCTCGATCATCGGCAGTTTCATCATTTCGGCGCTCGGCGGCAGCCGCTTCCAGATCGGTGGGCCCGCCGGCGCCTTCATCGTGCTGGTGGCAGCAACGGTGGCCCGGATCGGCGTCGACGGGCTGTTGCTGGCGACCATGATGGCCGGCGTTTTCCTGCTCGCCATCGGCTATCTCCGCCTCGGCACCTACATCAAGTTCATCCCCTATCCAGTGACGGTCGGCTTCACCGCCGGCATCGCCGTCATCATCTTTTCAGGACAAGATCGTCGAACTGTTCGGACTGAAACTTACCGGCAAGGAGCCGGGACCGCTGGTGCCGAAGCTGATGGCGATCGGTGAGGCGGCCGGCACCATCAACCTCGCCGCGACCTTCGTGGCGGTGTTGACCATCGTCACCATCGCCGGCCTGAAGCGCTGGCGGCCGACATGGCCCGCCATGCTCATCGCCATCGGCCTGGCCTCGCTGGTGGTGGCGCTGTTTGCGCTGCCAGCGGAGACGATAGGCACCCGCTTCGGCGGCATCCCACGCAGCCTGCAAATGCCTGCCTTGCCGCCGGTGAGCCTGGGCAGGATGATTGACGTGCTGCCGGATGCCATAGCCTTTGCCCTGCTCGGCGCGATCGAATCGCTGCTGTCGGCCGTAGTCGCCGACGGCATGACCGGGCGGCGGCACCGTTCCAACTGTGAACTGGTGGCGCAAGGCTTCGCCAACATCGCCTCGGCCCTGTTTGGCGGCATCTGCGCCACCGGCACCATCGCCCGCACGGCGACCAATGTGCGGGCCGGCGCGCATGGACCGATTTCTGGCATGATCCACTCCGCCATCCTGCTTGCGCTGATGCTGGTGGCCGCGCCGCTAGCCAGCTACATCCCGCTTGCCGCCCTTGCCGGCGTTCTGGCGGTGGAACATGTTCGAGAAGCAGGCTTTCGCCACGCTGCTGCGCGCGTCGCGCGGCGACGCGCTGGTGCTGATGGTGACCTTCCTGCTCGTCGTCTTCCGCGACTTGACCGAAGGCATCGTCGTCGGCTTCGTGCTGGGGTCGATCCTGTTCATCGACCGCATGGCCAAGTCGATCGCGGTCGAGGCCGACTTGCCGCTGGTGCAGGAGGATGTCGCCGACAGCAGCGGCAGCGCCTATGATGCCAGCGAGGCAAGCGACGTCGACACCGTCGTCTACCGCATCTCCGGCGCGTTCTTCTTCGGCGCCGCATCGACTGTCGGCACTGTGCTCGACCGCATCGCCGACCAGCGCAAGAATTTCATCCTCGACTGCTCGGCCGTGCCGTTCCTCGATTCGACCGCGGCCAATGTCATCGAGGGCGCCGCCCACAAGGCCAGGCGCGCCGGTGTCCGCTTCATCATATCGGGCGCCTCGCCGCAGACACGGCGCATGCTGATCAACCACGGCGTCAAGCGGCCGCTGGTGACCTATGCCGCCTCGATCAGCGACGCACGGGCGTAGCTGAACGGGAAACGAGAGACGCAGTAGTGGTCGGGATTTGCCGGCCGGGAGCCACTTGGTCAGGTGAAACTTCTCCGCCGTCAGCGCCGATCGCCACGCCCCGCTTTTGTCCCGAAGCGGTCACTGGCTCAATCCCCCGATTTGGATGATCCCACTGGACCGCAGCCGGGATCGACCGCAAAGTGGAACGACAGGGAGGAGGGCTGTCGTGGCCGACGAGGTGGTTATTCGTGAACTCAATGGGCTCGATGAGATACTCTCGATCTATCCGGTGTACCGGCTGAGCCACTCGCATCTGGACGAAGCGGCGTTTCGGGAACGGCTGTCGGCCATGCTCGCGCGGGGCAACTACCGCTGTATCGCGGCCTATGTCGGCGATCGGATGGTGGGTGTCTCCGGCTTCTGGACGGGCATTCAGCTCTGGTGCGGGAAGTACATCGAAGCCGACCATGTGGTGGTCGACACGACGCTGCGCCGCCTTGGCACGGGCAGCAGGCTGATGGCGTGGATCGAGGCGGAGGGCGAGCGGACTGGATGCGCTGTCTTTCGTATCGCCATGGTGCTTGGCAAGGAACCCACGCACCAGTTTTATGTTCGAAACGGCTTCTTTGATGACGGCCTTCTCATGGTGAAGGCCCTGAGCCGAGGCGCCGCGGAGTTTCCCGAGTATGTATCGCGACCTGCCGAGCCAGGCCTGGGGGGCTAGCGGCTCGCAGCCATTTCTCTTCGGGTGTCCGCTTCCGGCTTTTGACCATTGCCGACTTCGATCCCTGGCCCGGAAGCGGCCTGCGCGCCCCAACCGTCGAAGAAATTTGCGGGACGATGTCGATTTCCGTAAACCCCGTTCGTCGTTTCGATGCGAGGCCGATGAGGCCGGCTCAAAACAGGAGACAGACGATGCGTGTGATGGTGTTCGTGAAGGCGACCGAAGACAGCGAAAAGGGCTTTGTCCCCACGCCCGAGACGATGGCGATGATGGAGGCGATGGGCAGGTACAATGACGAGCTGCGCAATGCCGGCATCCTTCTCACCGCCGATGGCCTCAAACCCTCCTCGAAAGGCAAGCGTATTGCGTTCGAAGGTCCCGGCCGCAGGGTCATCGACGGGCCTTTCGCCGAGACCCGCGAGCTGGTCGCCGGTTTCTGGCTTTGGGAAGTCAAGGACATGGACGAGGCGGTGGCCTGGGTGAAGCGCTGCCCCAATCCCATGCCGGGACCGAGCGAGATCGAAATCCGGCCGCTGTACGAGATGGCCGATTGGCAGGAGTAGCTGACGCCGGAGGTCATGAAAATCCATGGCCGGACCCGTGAAACTCAGCGGCACTAGCGACTGTCGGCCGTAGCCTTCTTGCCTGCCTTGTGACTTTGGCCGACAATGCGGCGGCATGACAGCAGGCGAGACGCACCAGGCGATCGAAGCGATTTTTCGCATTGAACGGGCCCGGCTCATCGCGGGTCTGGCCCGCGTCGTGCGCAATGTCGACCTTGCGGAGGAACTGGCGCAGGACGCCCTGGTCATTGCCCTGTCGCAATGGCCCGCAACCGGTGTTCCGGCCAATCCCGGCGCCTGGCTGATGACGGTGGCCAAGCGCCGCGCCATCGACGCGATCCGTCGCGACAAGATGCGCGCGCGCAAGCATGAGGAGATCGCGCGCGAGCAGGACGGCGAAGTCGACGACACGCCCGGGATGATCGAAGCGGCCATGAACGACGATCTTGGCGACGAGCTGCTTGGCCTCATTTTCACGGCCTGCCATCCCGTGCTTTCGGCCGACGCCCGCGCCGCGCTCACGCTGCGTGTCATCGGCGGTCTGACGACGGACGAGATCGCCCGTGCCTTCCTCTCGACTGAGGCGACGATCGCCCAGCGCATCGTCCGCGCCAAGAGGACGATCGGCAAGGCCGGATTGAGTTTCGAGGTGCCGCGCGGCGCCGAACGCACGGCGCGGCTCTCCTCGGTGCTGGAGGTCGTCTACCTCATCTTCAATGAAGGTTATGCCGCCACAGTGGGCGACGATCTTGTCCGGCCGGGCCTGTGCCGGGAAGCGCAACGGCTGGGCCGCATGCTGGCGGGGCTGATGCCCGAGGATGCCGAAGTGTTCGGCCTGCTGGCCCTGATGGAAATCCAGGCATCGCGCCTGCCGGCACGCATTGGCCCGGACGGTGCCCTGGTGCCGCTGACCGAGCAGGATCGCGCACGCTGGGACCAATTGCTGATCCGCCGGGGCCTTGACGCGCTGGCTCGCGCCGAAACGCTCGGGGGCGATGGCCCCTATGCACTGCAAGCCGCACTCGCGGCCTGCCATGCGCGCGCACGCAGCCCGGCCGATACCGACTGGCCCCGCATTGCAGCGCTCTACGACCGGCTGCGGGCCGTGATGCCCACGCCGGTGGTCGATCTCAATCGGGCGGTCGCCCACAGCATGGCTTTCGGGCCCGAAGCGGGCCTGCGGCTGGTGGACGAGATTGTCGACACCGCCGCGCTGCGTAACTATGCGCCACTGCCGGCGGCGAGGGGCGACTTCCTGTTTCGGGCCGGCCGGCTGGCCGAGGCCCGCTCCGAATTCGAGACTGCGGCCAGGCTGACCCGCAACATGCGGGAAGCCGCCTTTCTCCTCGCCCGCGCGGACGCTTGCGCTGAGAATTGCTAGGCCGAGAGGGACGGGTTGGTGTTGGGCGGCAGCGCCTCTTCCGCCTCGTGATCGTCCGGAAGACTATCGCCGTTCACCGCCAGCGGCCGTCCGATCCAGATCGGGTCGACCAGATGGTCGCGCCGCGCGTTGGTCGTATTCGGGTGGATGAGTATGCTGAGCCCCCTATGGTTCAGCATCAGCCACGGGACGAGTGAAGCGAAAATTTCGTTCGCAAATGAGACCTGGTACATTGCCCGATCATGCGGGCCAACCTTCTGCTCATGCCAATTGCCCAGGCGTACGCGGAAACGCTCTCCGATGCGAAGACGCAGCCATTCGGCATGGTGTCGCTCGCTTTGCCCGTCGTAGTAGATGTGGGCATGATAGCTGGCAATCTCCGCGAGCGGCCTTGGACTGGCGGCGTCTTCGTTCACCTCGATAGTCTCCTGTCGCTTGCGTCAGAACTGTACCCCAAGCAAGGACGCCTTGTCTGCAACCGGTGCGGCGTCCGCAACCGGTGCGGGTTCGTTCGAGTTCGGTCCAGTTTATTGCAGGATAGCACGTCAGGCCTGGGATTTTTCCCCTAGGTGTTGACGGCACGCGGGACTAGCATGGGGCTCACTGGGGGTGTGCGATGACAGACGTCTCGATACGCCGCGCGGACTTCATGATGGTCCTGGCCTATGCTTCGGACCTCGCCACCGGCCATTCTCGCGACTTCGCACTGAAATCCTGCGTGCTTGCAATGCGGATCGCCGAGGTTGCGGGTGTTTCCGTTGAGGTTCGGCGCAATACCTACCACCAGTCGATGCTGCGCTATGTCGGCTGCAATGCCGACACGGACCTGCTATCGGCCACTTTCGGCGACGAAATCGCACTCCGCCAGGATCTTGTCGGTCTCGATATGGGCAACCGTGCGGAACTGGGCAGGGTCTTCGTGCAGGCCTTCAAGCGGTTCTACTACGATCTCGAGCCTGACGCGCAGGCCAGGGCGATCGAGGCCGCGATGTCGCAGGCGCTTGCGGTGGCCCGCCCGGTGCTGACAGCGCATTGCGAGGTCGCGCAGCGGATCGGCGAGCGGCTCGGCCTTTCCGACGAGATCCGGCGCAATCTTGGACAGATCTACGAACGCTGGGACGGCAAAGGCCTGCCGCGCGGGCTGAGCGGCGAGGATGTCCTGCCGGCCGTGCGCCTGATCACTTTGGCGCAGGATGCGATTGCGCTCAGCGATGCCGTCGGCATCGACGGGATGGCCGAGACCATCGCCAGTCGCAGCGATGGCCCATACGAAGCAGAACTGGCCCAGCTCGTCGCCGCCAACGCGGCGGCGCTGATGGAGGGCATCGGCACGACGGTCGACCGCGAGACGATCCTGTCGCTCGAGCCCGATCCGCCGGTGACCCTGGATGAGGCGGCTTGCGATGAGGCTTTCCTCGCCATCGCCGACATGATCGACATGCGCATGCCGTTCACGCATGGTCATTCGCGGATGGTGGCGGAACTGGCGGAGGGCGCAGGACAAGGGATCGGGCTGCCCGCCGCTGACGTTCGCGCGCTGCGCTGGTCGGGCTGCATCCATGATATCGGCGAACTGGTGGTGCCGGTGGCGACCTGGATGCGCAACGGCCCGCTGTCGGTTCGCGAGCGCGACGCGGCACAGCTGCACGCCTATTACGGCGAACGGGCGCTGGCCTCGTTCGGCCGCGAAGGCGATGCGATGGGCGCCCTTGTGCTTCGCCATCACGAACGTCTGGATGGCTCGGGCTATCACCGCAAGGTCGGCGCTTCCGACCTGTCGCCTGCGGCAAGGATCCTGGCTGCTGCCGAAGCATTCCAGACGTCGCGGGAGGAACGTCCGCACCGCAAGGCGCTGCCTAGTGAGGCGGCGGCGGCACAGTTGCGCGCAGCCGTTCGTGAGGGCTGCATCTGCCCCGACGCCGCCGAGGCCGTGTTGTCCTTCGCCGGGCAGCCATCGCGCCGGGTGCCGCCGCGGGCGCTGGCCGGCATGACGCCTCGCGAGATCGAGGTTCTGCGCCTGATCGCCGCTGGCCTCACCGCGAAGGAGGCGGCACGCAGGCTCGACATCTCGCCCAAGACGGCGGACCACCATATCCAGAGCGTCTATTCAAAGATCGGCGTGACCACCCGCGCCGCCGCCGCGCTCTACGCGGTCGAGCACGGCCTTATCCGACCGGGCGAAACGCAGGCATAGGGAATCCACCCCATGCGCGCCTGCTCCAGTGCGCGCATCGTGGATCCTGTCGACGGATCAATGGTGGCCGCGACTGATAGGAGGGTAAACCGATGCTTCTCGCAACGACCAAGGTGGCGGATGTCGACCGCTTCATCCGGATCTTTTCGACCAAGGGCGCCGACAAGCGCCGGCTGCACGGCTCGAACGGCGCAACCGTGTTCCGCGACCCCAGCGAGGCGGACCGCGTCTGGGCCATCTTCGACTGGGATGCCGAGGGCTGGAAGAATTTCGTGTCGGATCCGGAGGTGCCGGCGATCCTGCAGGAAGCCGGCCATGTCGGCAAGCCGCAGGCCGCACTGCTGCTCGGCCACTACGAGGCCTGAGGTCCCGCACTGCGCGCCGCCTGGCGTCCGGCGGCGCGCTTGACCAACCGCCCAGATTTGGAGAAATCAAATGGATCCGAAACCCATCAAGATCGGCCTTATCGCCGAACTCACCGGCCCCTTGTCCTTCATGGGCATCGCCAACGCGAATCTCACGACAATGCTCGTCGACGACATCAACGCCGGGGGCGGTCTTCTCGGCCGGCCGGTGAAGCTGGTCATCGAGGATGGCGAAACCGTCGAAAGCGTTGCCAAGGCAAGGACCGCGAAACTGATCGACGTCGACAAGGTCGATGTGGTCGTTGGCGGCATCTACAGCTCGACCCGCCAGGCCATCAAGAGCGAGGCGGTAACGCGAGGCAGGACGCTCTATATCTACACCGAGCAGTACGAGGGACAGGAAAACGATCCCTTGATCTTCTGCACGGGTCCGGTGCCCGCGCAGCAGGTCGAACCGTTGATCCCATGGCTTATGAAAAGCACCGGGGCGAAGCGGTTCTATTTTCCGTCGGCCGACTACATCTGGCCCCATCTGCTGAACAAGGCGGCAAGCCGGGTGGTGCGCGCCAACGGCGGCGAGATCGTCGGCGAGGAGTATTTTCCGCTCGACACCGTCGATTTCCGGCGAACGGTGCAGCAGATCATGGCGAGCGGCGCCGACGTGGTCTTCAACACCATCGTCCCGCCGGGCCTGACGCCATTCCTTGACGAACTGCACAAGGCCGGTTTTGGCAAGCGGGGCGGCAAGATCGTCTGCACCTACTTCGACGAGAACTTCTTCAACCTTGTGCCGTCGGAGCAGATCGAGGGTCTCTACAGCTGCCTCGACTATTACCAGGAACTCGACGATCCGTTTGGCCGCGCGCTCCTGCGTCGCTACAGCGATCGATTCCCCGGCAGCGCGATGTTGACCGCAGGCAGCGGCTGCACGGGCCACTACCGCGCGATCAGGATGTGGGAAGCGGCGGCGAAGGAAGCCGGCACGGTGGAGCGCGACGCGGTCATCCGGGCGCTCGATCACGCCCGCATAAGCGAGGGGCCCGGCGGCCCGGCCGAAATGGTTCCGGGCCAGCACCATGTTCGCATGAACATGTACATCGCACAGGCGAAGGGCGGTCGATTCCGGGTGGTCAAGAACTTGGGTCCGATCGATCCCAACGAGCGCGTGCTTAGCGACGAATTCCAGCCAAGCAAGGCGGGGTGATTGGGCGGCGGCGGGGGGCGGCTTCCTGTTTCGGGCCGGGCGACCGGCGGCTCCAAGACCGAAAGCCGCCAGTCCGTTCCCGGCCCTGGGCTGCCGGTCTGAAAAGCGCCTGTTCCAGACATTTTGGGATCTAGTGCGAAGACTTGGAAGCGGACCTTGGTCCCTGCATTCGCTAAAATCACCAAACGATGTACCCTTCATGCCGAGCTCGGCAGGACGAGAACTCATGATGCATGACGATCAGGTGGATATCGACATCGATATCGCCCGCCAGATGATCCGCGATCAGTTTCCCCAGTATCGTCATGAGGACATCACCCCAGTCAGATCGTCGGGAACCGTCAATGCCATCTTCCGCATTGGCTCGAAGAGCACGGCGCGGTTCCCACTGCGGGCGATGAGTCCGGCCGAATGCGCCGATATGCTTCGGTCGGAGGCCGCCGCCATGGTCGAGCTTGGAGAACATTGCCTGTTTCCGACGCCTCAACCGATTGGGCTCGGCGGGCCAGGTCCCCACTATCCAATGCCATGGGCATTGCAAACGTGGATTGAAGGCGAGGTCGCCACGCCGCAAGGGCTAAGTGCATCGACGGCGTTCGCCCTGGACCTTGCACACCTCGTGGCATCGTTGCGCCAAGCGGACACACGGGGCCGACCCTTCGATGGGCAAGGACGTGGTGGACAACTCTCCGATCATGACGATTGGATGAATGTTTGCTTTGAAAACAGCGAGGGCCTTCTCGATGTGATCAGACTGCGCGATTTGTGGGCTCGCTTCCGCGAGCTGCCATCCGCTGGGCCTGTCGTGATGAGTCACAAGGACCTTATCCCAGCAAACCTTCTCGTGCAGGGCGAGCGTCTTGTCGGTGTGCTTGATGGCGGCAGTTTCGGTCCAGCCGACCCGTCGCTGGATTTGGTCGTCGCGTGGCATCTTCTGGACCGCGAGCGAAGGGCGACCTTTCGGCGCGGCCTTCAAGTTGAGGACCTTTGGTGGATGCGTGGTGCAGCTTGGGCATTCCAGCAGGCAATGGGTCTCGTCTGGTATTACCATCGCACCAACCCCGCCATGAGTGCGCTTGGGCGCAGCACGATCTCTCGCATTCTCGATGATCCTGACATCTGAACTCTGGTAGTCGGGGCGCGCCATTCCGGAACTCGCTCTGGCACGACCGCTGCGGATTGACCGCCTCTGTCGGTTGGCGGAAGTTTCGCTGCGTGTGTTATGCAGAGCGTAAGCGGAGACGGACAACGTGACCTTGACCAATCGAGACATCGTCGAGCTTACGGCATGGCGGCGCCAGCTGCACCAGCGTCCGGAAATCTCGAATGAAGAGGAGAGGACGGCGAAAGAGGTCGTCGACTTCCTCGCCGATACGAGGCCGGACGAGGTGCTCACCGGCTTGGGCGGGCACGGCGTCGCGGCGGTCTACGCAAGCGGCAAGGCGGGACCGACGCTGTTGTTCCGCTCGGAGCTCGATGCGCTGCCGATCCACGAACTTTCGGGCGCGCCACATGCATCGCTGGTGCCTGGCAAGTCGCACATGTGCGGCCATGACGGACACACCGCGATCCTGGCAGCACTTGGCCGTCAGCTGGGGCGCGAGAGGCCGGCCCGCGGCCGTGTCGTGCTGATGTTCCAGCCGGCGGAAGAAACCGGCAATGGCGCGGCCGGCGTCGTCGCCGATCCGCGCTTCGGCGCTATTGCGCCGGATCTCGCGTTCTCACTGCACAATCTGCCGGGCGTGCCGCTCGGCGAGGTCCGGCTCAAGACGGGCGTGGTGAACTGTGCCTCGCGCGGCATGCGCATCGTGCTGGAGGGGAAGACCGCGCATTCGTCGATGCCCGAGACCGGCATCTCGCCCATGATGGCAATCAGCCGGCTGATGCCGGCCCTGCCTGCGCTCGGCAGCGGAACTTTTGCCGACGACGACTTCAGCATGGTCACCGTCACCCATGCCGAGATGGGCGAAGCCGTGTTCGGCATCGCGCCCGGCCAGGCCGAGATCTGGGCGACGCTGCGCACCCGGCGCGACGACCGCATGGCCAATTTATGCGCCGCCGCGGAAGCCCTGGTCACGCGCGTCGCCGCCGAGCATCTTTTGTCGCCCCGGTGGGACTATCATGAGGTGTTCGTGGCCAGCGTCAACGCACCGGAGGCGGTGGAGCATCTGCGGCGAGCACTCGACGAGGAGGGCGTCCCCCACGGCGAAGAAAACCTGCCGATGCGTGCCTCGGAAGATTTCGGCGTGTTCGGCCACAAGGCGGCATCGGCGATGTTCTTCCTTGGCGCGGGCGAACGGCACCCGGCGCTGCACAATCCCGATTATGATTTTCCGGACGACCTGATCCCGATCGGTTCAAAAGTATTCATGCGGACGCTGCGAAACCTTCTTGGCTAACGCCGGCCACGGTCAACTCGAATGGAGGAAACCCGGCTCACAGGAACATCGTTTCGTGGACGGAACATCCGATGGCATGAGCGCATTTCTGTGTTCGCACCGTCGAGGCCGACTGTGAATCGTCGCCGGGGTGCGTGGGAAATCGGGCCGCAACTGATACAAAAGGGAAAGGGACAAGCAATGGCAATTGCCAAGAACACGATCTGCCTGTGGTACGACAAGGATGCGGAGGCTGCAGCCCGCTTCTACGCCGAGACTTTTCCTGACAGCGCGGTGCGTGCCGTCCATCGTGCGCCCAGCGACTACCCGTCCGGCAAGGCGGGCGATGTGCTGACTGTCGAATTCACGGTCGCCGGCATCCCCTGCCTCGGCCTCAATGGCGGGCCGGTGTTCAAGCACAACGAAGCCTTCTCGTTCCAGATCGCCACCGACGATCAGCAGGAGACCGACCGCTACTGGAACGCCATCGTCGGCAATGGCGGCCAGGAAAGCGCATGCGGCTGGTGCAAGGACAGATGGGGCGTCTCCTGGCAGATCACGCCGCGCGTGCTGACCGAGGCGATGGCTGCCGGCGGCGATGAAGCAAAACGCGCCTTTGATGCGATGATGGACATGAAGAAAATCGACGTCGCCGCCATCGAGGCCGCGCGGCGCAACTGACGACAGGCCCTGTCAGACTGTCGCCTCGATCGGCTCGGCAAGCTTCGGGTTTGCGCGTGCCGCGATCAGGCAGCCGGCGACGATCAGGCATGCTCCTGTCAGCGTGGTCCAGGTCGCCGCCTCGTCGAAGAAGAACCAGCCAAGCGCGATCGCCCAGATGAAGGCCGAGTATTCCGTCGGGATCAGATATTGCGCCTCGGCGCGGGCGTAGGACCAGCTCATCAGGAATTGCCCGGCAAGCGACAGCACCGTTACCCCGGCCAGGGGAAGCCAAAGATTGGTCGGCAGCGCCACCGCGAGCCACGGCGCGGCTAGGCCGAGGAGGATGGCCACGCAAAGGTTCTGGAACAACATGATCTCGACTGGCTTGGCCAACTGCGCCTGTTGCCGCGCCAGGATCAGATTGTAGCCGTAGAACACCGTCGATACGAGCACCGCCGCCGTGCCCAGCATGGCATCCTGCGAATAGCTTTCCCGCCCGAACTGGCCGGCCATTATGATCGCGACGCCGGCAATGCCGGCCAGCGATGCCCAGATCGCCTGCCGTCGGATTCGTTCGCCCAGCAACAACGCGGCGAGGAAGAGGGCGAACAGGGGCGCGACGAAGCTGAGCCCGATCGCCTCCGCCAGCGGCAGCCTGGCCAGACCCCAAAAGAAGCACATCAGGACGATGCCGACGACAGCGGCGCGCAGCGCATGCAACCGTAGCACCGCAAGGGTTGGCTTTGAGCGCGGCCCAGCAGACCAAGCCGCACCGGCGACGACGGTCGCGACCATGCTGCGCCACAGCACGGTGTTGTAGACGCCGACGGCGATGACCAGGGTCTTCATCGCCGCATCCATCCCCGACAGCAGGAAGATCGCGAACGCGCACACCAGCACCGGCGTCATCGGGGCAACGGCGCCGGCCAGGCTGGGGGTCTTGACGGCTTCACTCATGTGCAGCCGGATATCTCAGAGGAAACGGCAGGACCAGATGGCAGCCCCGTCCATATGGCGGTCCAATCCCGACCGGCTTTTTGTCCGCCGAGTCAGGGGGTGGTGCTCCCTATTCGTTGAGCGATCTCGGACCGCTGACGAACGGGCTCCCCCTGACGTAAAATCGGAGCAGGCGGCTCGCGTCCCGCGAAATACCGATCCTGGTGCTCTGCCCGATTTCGCCGGGCTCGTCGTCGTCACCATGTCCGAGCCACAGCGGGCCGCGCTGGCAAAGATCGAGCCCGTCGAGCGAACGATCGATCCGCAACGCCGTGGCGAGCCTTCCCGGTCCTCGCGCCAGGTCGCGCAAGCGCTCGATGCCGCGATTGAGCCGCATGATGGCGATGCCTTCGAGCGGCTCGAGCGCCCGAATCAGGACGCCGGTTCCGATCCCGGGCACGTCGCTCGAGACATTCAGCATGTATGAGATGCCGTAGGCGAGATAGACATAGGCGTGGCCGGGCTCGAGAAACAGCGAACGGTTGCGCGGGGTCATCCCCCGGTAGCCATGCCCGGCGGCATCGCCCACGACATAGGCCTCGGTCTCGACAATGCGGCCGCTGGCGATGCCTTCCGGTAACTCCCGCACCACCACCTTGCCTATGAGATAGCGGGCGAGAGCGGCCGTATCGTTAGGCAGCTCCGGGCGGGCGAGTGGGCGTTGGATGACCATCCTTATGGCGGCCAGGGTTCAGGGAATCCGCTCGACCCATTGCGCGCGCGAAGGCCCCGGCTCGAACGGATCGCCGAAATACTGCGTCTCGCGGGCCACCTTGCCATCGAGGAACTCCATGATGCTCACCGTGTAGGACGGCCGCCCGTCATAGGCCAGGACATATTCAGTGACCCAGAGGTCGCCCGCACCGGTGATCCGCCGCACCGTGAAGCGCTTCCGGTTCGGCTGTGCTGCGCGAGACGATTGAATCTTGCGCCGCCCGCGGATGCGCTCGCCCGATTGCGGATAATCGAGCACCGCATCCTCCCGGTAAATCTCGTGCTCCGCCTCGAAATCGTTCGCGTCTGAGGCCGCCCAATGGCGATCCAGAGCCGCGCGAATCTCCCCGTCGTCCATATCGAAACTCCTTCACCGCCGATGGGGCCGGCGTATCGTATGCCGGCCTGGGCCGGGACGAGCCGGCTAACAATACCGCGAGACAGCTCTCAGTCGAGTGTCAGTGCAGCCACTTCGCCTTCATTCATCAGCGGCACGAAAATGGTCGACTTGCCGTCGGTGCCGATGTCGGCGCTGCCTGGCTTGAAATGCGCCAGCGTTTCGGGAGCGGCGCCGGCACGGTAGCGGTAGAGCGTGCCGGTCATGTAGGCGGTGGCGTAGATGGTGTCGCCGATGGCGATGACGCCGTCGAGGTTGGCGAATTTCTGCGCGCCGGGCAGAGGCGAAACCGCCTTGCTGGCGAGATCGACCGACAGCAGCCCGCCCGGTTCGGCCGTGCTGAAATCGGGCTTGATGCCCTTGCCCCAGGAGGCCACGATCAGCCGGCTGCCGTCGGCGAAGACGCCGTTGGGCGAAGCCAGCGCCGCATCCCTGACGAACAGCTCCGGCTGGTCGCCGTCGATGCGGTAGATGGCGTCGGCCAGCATGTCGGTGACATAGACCTTGCCGGATCGGTCTGATGTCATGTCGTTGAGGAAGACCGCATTCGGTACCGTGATGCTGGAAACCAGTTTTCCGCTGGCGAGATCGACGACGCGGACCTTGGTGATGTCGGCGACATAGAGCTTGCCGCCCGATATCGCCATGCCCTTGGGCGCATCCATGCCGTCGGTCCAGTGCCGGGTGACCGTCTTGCCGTCAGTGGACAGCACCGAGAGATAGCCATTGCCGTCGGCATCACCGGGATTGCCGACGATGTTGGAGACGATGATGCGGTTGTTGGCGGCGTCGAACATCGCCGATTCCGGCTGTTCGAGGCCTGTCGCGCGCCAGAGCTCGCCAGCCTGGGCGGCAGGCGCCGCCACGATGCCGATGACTGCGAAAAGGGGGATGAAGCGGTTCATGAGTGCTCTCCTGTGATGACGGGGAAGAGCTACGGTTCTCGATACTTTCCGAAAAGGCCGATTACCGCTAGTATCGTAAATCGATACCAAACTGCCGGCAAGAGGTGCATCCGATGAACGGTTTGATCTTCGAGGCACTGAAGCGGACGCTGAGGGCCAAAGGCGTCACCTATCGCCAGCTTGCCGAACGCATGGGCGTTTCCGAACCGACGGTGAAGCGCATCTTCCACGAGCGCAACTGCAAGCTCGACCGGCTGATGGAGATCTGCAGTGCGGCCGGGGTCGAACTGGAAAACGTTCTCGGCTCGATGAACCGCGGGCCGGGGCCGGTCAACCACATCGCGCCGGACATCGAGCGCAGGCTCGCCGGCCGGCCGGCGCTGCTGTTCATCTTCGTCATGCTGTCGGAAAAATTCACCCCCGAAGGCATCATGCGCTCGCAAGGCCTGAGCGAGGCCTCGATGTTCCTCTATCTGCGCGATCTGGAGGAACTCGGTCTGATCGCCCTCGGCCGGGGTCTCACGGCAAGATTGCTGGTCGAGACGCCGATCCAGTGGAATTTCGAAGGGCCGCTGAGGCCCCTGTTCGAGATGACCAACAAGAATTTCATCGGCTGGGCCATCACCCATCTCGAGCGGGAAGCAACCTTCGTCAGCTTCTCCAGGCGGATGCGGCCGGAGACGGCGGAGATGGTGCGGCGCGAGGCGGAGGAGCTCGCCGGGCGTGTCAAATTGCTTGCCCACCACGACCAGCACACCACGCCGGAGGATGGATTGGTCGGCTACAAATGGACGTTCGCGTTTGGTGCAACACCGTTTCCGGCGATCATGCCGATTGGGCCGCATCCGCGCGATGCCGGAGCGTTCGATCGGCCCGCCGCCCCTGCAAAGGGACGCCGCCCGTTACCGGCCTGACACGGCCAATCATCCCGAGCAGGATAGGGCGCGTTGGGATAGAACAGATCCGGCACCAACACGGTATAGCCCTCTGCAGCCCAGCGTTCCGCCATGCCGCCCAGCGCCGGCCGAACGCATCCATGCAGAGAATAACGCCGGGCGCTGCGGTTTTTTGGTGACCTGAACAGGGAGGTTCCGCCTGTCCTGCTTCGGTTTTCACCATGATCTTTTTTCCGGATATTATTGCTCTCTGCAGCCGCGTTTCAGAATGAAATCACATTCATGATAGAGTTCGCGCACTGATTTGTCAGACTGTAGAGGGCGGGTTTGCCGAATGCGTGGCACGACCCCCGTGAAATCGAAGTGATCCTATGCCGACCGCGCCAACACTTGAACTTCGCCGCCATTCGCGCCTGAAAAATTTGCGGGCGCGCGCAGAACGCCAGGGTGCTGCATTGCAGTTCTGGGCGCGTACGGCATCGCTCGCTGTGATCGCCTGCTTCTTTTCATTGATCAGCCGCTGGGATGCTTCGCTGCTCTTCGTGCTGACGGGCCTCGTGCTGTTCCAGCTCATCGGCCTGATCCAGTTTCTCTTTGCGCGCCGTCGCACGGCGCGATGGTGGATCGGTTACCTCGTCGGTACGCTGGACATCATTCTGTTGACCGTTCTGCTGGTAACGCCCAACCCGTTTTCCCTGGAGGTCGCGCCGGCCGCGATGCAACTGCGCGAGGGCAGCTTCAAATTCCTGCTGATTTTCGTATGCCTTGGCGCGCTGACCCTTTCGACACGATTGGCGCTCTATCTTGGCGCGCTCGCGGCCTTGACATGGGCGATCGGGGTGGGATGGGTGATTTATCATCCGGGAACCGTCATTCCGGCGACGAACCTCTATTCGCTGCCGATGACAGAGCGACTGAACCTTTATCTCAACCCCAATTTCGTCGATACATTTGCGCAGGCGACCAACGTGTTGGTTGTGCTGATTATCGGCGCGATCATGGCGCTGGTCGTCTTTCGTTCCCGACATCTGTCGGAAGACTATGTGAAGGCAGAGCGCGCCCGCGCCAATCTCGCCCGGCATTTTTCGCCCAATGTCGTCGACCAGCTCGCCACCGATGACGAGCCCTTCGGCCCGGTCCGCAGGCAGGATATCGCGGTGCTGTTCGCCGACATCGTCGGCTTCACACACTATTCCGAGGATCATCCGGCCGAAGCAGTGTTCGAACTTCTGCGTCAGTTCCACCGTCGCATGGAACAGGTCGTTTTCGATCACCATGGCACCGTCGATAACTATATCGGCGATTGCATCATGGCGACATTCGGGGTTCCGCAAGCCAGCCATGACGACGCGACTCGGGCCATCCAGTGCGCTGAAGCGATGGTCGCCGCTCTCGAAGACTGGAATGTACAGCGGGTGTCCAGGGGATACCCGCCGCTGGACGTTCGGATTGGTGCACAATATGGCGCAGTTGTCATCGGCGCGGTCGGCAGCGAGCGCAATCTGTCCTTCGCGGTGGTTGGCGACACCGTCAACGTCGCCAGCCGTTTGCAATCACTATGCCGTGAGCTCCGGGCGAATATTTGCTTTGGGTCAGGACTGATTGACGCCGCGAAGGCGGAATCGCCCACGACACAGTTGAATGCGCGCGATCATGGACCGGTGAGCATCCGGGGCCGGGACGAACCGGTCCATGTCTGGATCGAACATAGAGCCGAAAACCAGGGTGCGGTTTCGGCGTAATGTAGGCCGCCATGTGAAACGCCTGCATCCCGGCTGGATGGCGGTGGGCCGCGCCATAAGGGGCATGTCCATCACGTGTCTGAGGCGATTGCCCCAGCCTTTGCGGCTGCGGCGTCTGAGCTTGCCTTGTCGTCCCACGTCACCGCCCGGTAGTCGAAACCATATTCCAGCGTCGGCTTGACGATGCGGAAATAGGGCGACAGGTCGAAATCGCGCGGCGTGTAGAGCGAGTGGTGGCGGATATGCAGGATTTCCCTGCGTGAATAGTTGGACTGCGCCGAAGCACGGCCGGGCGCGCGGGTGATTTCGGGCAGGATCGGATAGCGGATCTGGCCGTAGGCCTCGGCGATCAGCGAGGAACAGATGGCCCGTGTCGGGTCGCCGGAGCCGAATGCCAGCATGCGACGGCGCCAGCGCACCGGCACCGGCGGTGCCGGCAGGAAATAACGCAGCATGTCGAGGATGTTCTTGAGATCGTATTTCAGGCCGAGCTTGCCGACCATGAAGGCGACGACCCTGTCGCGGTCCTCCGGCGCCAGGCCGCTCGCCCGGCAGATGCGGGTGTTGTAGGTGCGATAGCGCGACAGCGGCACGGCCACGCAGCCTTCGCCCATCGAGACCTCGATCAGCCGCGGCCGCTCCGTTCCGTCTTGCGGCTCGGGCAACGCGTCGCCGACATAAAGGGCCGCATGCGACCAGGTCGACTGGGTCAGGTACTTGATCACCGCCGAGATCTTCTGGTTGCCCT
Source organism: Mesorhizobium waitakense (assembly GCF_056431085.1). NCBI lineage: Bacteria > Pseudomonadati > Pseudomonadota > Alphaproteobacteria > Hyphomicrobiales > Phyllobacteriaceae > Mesorhizobium > Mesorhizobium waitakense. The sequence continues at coordinate 38,077 of NZ_JBWKME010000128.1, forward strand.
CGATCAGCAGGATGTCGCCGGGCTCCAGCGCACGGCGCAGCGTCTCGGCATCGGACGGGGTATAGGGTTCGTAGCCGGAAGACTCTTCCTGCAGCGCGCCGGCGAGCCGGCGGCCAAGTCGATCCAGAAGCGTGTCTCTGAGCTCGGTCATGCCAAATGCCGATTAGCACGGGCAGGCGCTGGGTTCCAGCGGGAGGGTGGTTGCGCCGACGTCAGCTCCCCTCCACGAGGGGAGAAGGGAGAGGACGGTCAGCCGGTGGTTGCGATAAGATCGTCTTGGGCCGCCTCGGCCAGATCGTCGCGCGCCTTGCGGGCCAGTTTGCGTGTCGAGCGTTTGGGACTGTCGCCGAACAGCTCGGCTGCCTCGGCCAGGCAGGACTTCTTCAGCTGCTTTTCCGACCGCTTCAGAAGCTTGCCCAGGAGCCTGGTGTCTTCGGCCGGTCCGAGCGGACGGTCATCGGCCTCGAGCAGGTCGCGCATGACGAACAGATCATGCAGGTCGCCCAGCCGCTCACCCAGTGCGTCGACCGCCTTGCGCCTGGCCTTGATCGGCGTCGGCCATAGCCTGCCGAGGAGTGACAGATGCATGCCGTGCGTCTTGGCCGCCTTGCGCAGATCGTGGAAATCATTGGCCGCGCCGCGCGATCCGGCCTTGTCGAGCGCTTTCCTGGCCCGGCGCAACGTGTTGCGGGCGCCTTCGGCAAGCACATCGGCGGCCTGTTCCGGCTGATCGGGCAGAGTGAGGGTTTCGATCCGGTGCAGGCCTTCCTCGCAAGCGGCGGTGGCAGCAGCAATTGCCGCGTCGAGCCCCGGGCCTTCGTGCAATTCATGCTGGCGGGCGATCAGCCTGTCGCGCACCGCCGCCAGCCCGTCGTCGGCGCTCTCCTTGGGAAAGCCTGCCGCCAGCCGGTCGATGGTCTCGATCAGCGCCGTCGCCTCGCGCGGCCCGGCAAGCAGGCCCGCCACGTTACGGTAGCATTGGTTCTCGGTCTCGCAGAATGTGTCGTCCCCGGAACGAACAAGCCGCAGCAAGGCGCGCGCGCTCTTCAGCCGCTTGCGGCATTTGTGCAGCCCCTGTTCCGGCCGGCTGCGCGCGGCCTCAAGATGGGCCAATGCCTTGCCGATTTCCTCGGCAAGGATACGCCTGACCTCGCCGGTCAGCGGCAGGCGCGGATCGATGCGAAAACTCATGCGGCGATCTCCGGAATCCCCCCGAGGGCGAGCGACGCGTTGTAAAATTCAGACTCGCCAGTGACCTCGCGGCCGAGCCAGTCAGGCAGCATTTCGGCAGGCACATCCTCCGGCGTCTCAAGTTCGGCGACCACAAGTCCCGCCAGAGGGCCGCCAAAGACATCGACCTCATAGAGATAGCCGCGATGGCTAACATGGTGGCGTGTCTTCTCTATGACACGTCCGAGCGCGAAGGCCAGCATCTCCATGGCGTCCGCCAGCGGGATCGGATATTCGAATTCGTCGCGCACGCGCGCCCTGCTGCCGAATTTGAGTGTCAGCTTGGCGGAAGCGTCGTCGCTGATGCGGATGCGCAGGGTTCGACCGGGGGTCGCGGCAAGATAGAACTGGCGAATGCGGATATCCGCCTCGACCAGATCCCGCCATGCTGTGCCGGAGACCAGGAATTTGCGTTCGACTTCCTTGCCCATGGCCGCGCACTAAAGCGTTAACGGCCGGTCGTGGCAAGATGGTTGCGTACACAAGTTTGACTCAATCGATTGACTTTAATCAATCGTTTGATTAAAGTGCGCTCATGATCAAGTTGCCCGACACCGGAAGTCCCCGCCGCGGGACGTCACCCGCCGAGATGACGCGCGCGGCTCTCGTCCATGCGGCCCTGAAACTGTTCGGACGGCAGGGTTTCGACGGCACCTCGACGCGCCAGATCGCGGCCGAGGCGCAAGCCAATATCGGCTCGATCGCCTATCATTTCGGCGGCAAGGAGGGCCTTCGCGCCGCCGCCGCCGACTTTATCGTCGAGACCATCCAGACGGTTGCCGGCCCGGCGCTCGGAAATGTGCAGACACCCACAACGGGACCGGCCAGTCCGGAGGCGGCGCAAGCGCTGCTCTTCGCGGCGCTGGAGCGGATGGTCGGCTTTGTCGTTGCCAGCCCGCAGGCCGGCGAGATCGTGCAGTTCGTGTTGCGCGAGCTGTCGCATCCGACGGCAGCGCTCGACCGCATCTATGACGGCGTGTTCGAGCCGACGCACCGCCGGCTGTGCCAGCTCTGGGAGCAGGCGACGGGAGAGCCGGCCGAAAGCGAGGCCACGAGGCTCACCGTGTTCACGCTGATCGGCCAGGTCATCTATTTCCGCATCGGCCGCGAGGCGGTGATGCGCCGCATGGGCTGGAACGACATTGGCGCCGCCGAGGCAGCCAAGGTGGTGGCGGTCACATCGGGCAATCTCAAGGCCATATTGGCTGCCCGCAAGGGCCAGGGATGAAGGGGCAAAGACCATGAGCTTTCTGTGTTCGCTGCCGCTCGCCGCGCAGCTTTTCAGCGCCTGTGCGCCGGCAGCGCCGCTGGCCGTCGGCTATGTCGAGGGCGACTATGTGCTGCTGGCGCCGATCGAGGTGGCGCAGGTCGAGACCGTCACCGTCAAGCGCGGCGATCGTGTGGTGCCCGGCACGACCGTGGTGACGCTGGAAAGCGCCGATGCCAAGATCGCGGTCGCCCAGGCCGAGGCCGGCCTAGCCCAGGCCCAGGCGCAATTGGCCGACCTGCAGATCGGCAAGCGCCCGGAAGAGATCGCGGTGCTCAGGGCCGAGGTCGACATGGCCAGCGCGCAGGCCGCCGACGCCAAGCGCAAATACGACCGCGCCGCCGATCTGTTCAAGCGCGGCGCCGGCACGCAGGCCGATTTCGACACCGCTTCGGCGACGCTGGAGACAGCCAACGCGCAGGTCGGCCAGGCCAATGCCAATCTCGCTGTCGGCGGCCTGCCGGCGCGCCCGGAGACGATCAAGGCCGCCGACAACCAGGTCAAGCAGGCGCAGGCAACCCTGGAGCAGGCGCGGTGGCGGCTGTCGAAGCGGGTGCTGGGGTCGCCGTCGCCGGGCCGCGTCAACGATGTCATCCGCAATCCGGGCGACACCGCTGGCCCGACCTCACCGGTCATTTCGATCCTGCCCGACGGCGCCGTAAAGCTCAGCGTCTACATCCCTGAAGCCGCCTTCTCCTCGGTCAAGGTCGGCACCTTGCTCGGCGTCCATTGCGACGGCTGCGGCCCGGACGTGAAGGCACGGGTCAGCTACGTCTCGCCGGATCCCGAATTCACCCCGCCGGTGATCTATTCCTTGGAGAACCGGCAGAAGCTGGTCTATCTGGTCGAGGCACGGCCAGAGGGCGACGCCGGCCCGCTGCAGCCGGGCCAGATCGTCGATGTCGATCTCGCGGATGGCGGAAAATGAACGCCATAGACGTCCATGGCCTGGTCAAGCGGTTTGGCGACAAGACCGTCGTCGACCATGTGACGATGACGGTCGCCGAAGGCGAGATCGTCGGCTTTCTCGGCCCCAACGGTTCGGGCAAGACCACCACCATCCGCATCATGTGCGGCCTGCTGACGCCCGACGAGGGCGAAGGCACGGTGCTCGGCTTCAACATCCGCACCGACAGCCTGCGCATCAAGCGCGAAGTCGGCTACATGACCCAGAAATTCTCGTTCTACGAGGATCTGACGATCGGCGAGAATCTCGAATTCGTGGCGCGGCTTTACCGGCTGAGGCCGGTCGAGGAGCATGTCGCCCGCACGCTCGAGGAACTCGGCCTGACGACGCGCCGCAACCAGCTGGCCGGCACCTTGTCGGGCGGCTGGAAGCAGCGGCTGGCGCTGGCCGCCTGCATCATGCACAAGCCGAAGCTGCTGTTGCTCGACGAGCCGACTGCCGGCGTCGATCCGAAGGCGCGGCGGGAATTCTGGGACGAGATCCATCGCCTCGCCAGCGGCGGGCTGACCGTGCTGGTCTCCACCCACTACATGGACGAGGCCGAGCGCTGCCACCGCATCAGCTATATCTCCTACGGCAAGATGCTGGCCACCGGCACCGTCGCCGAGGTGGTGAAAAATGCCGGGCTGACCACGTTCGTCCTGCAGGGCCCACGGCTCGACCAGGTGGCTGAAGCGCTTCAGGGCCGCCCCGGGGTCGACCAGGTGGCGCCGTTCGGCGCGACGCTGCATGTCGTCGGTTCCGACCGGAAGAAGCTGGAAGCCGCGCTCGCCGATGTCGAGAAGGAGCACAAGGGCGTGACGGTGGCGCCGGGCGAAACCAGTCTCGAGGACGTCTTCATCCAGTTCATGTCCGGCTCGAAGGACAACATGGCATGAACAGCGTCTTTTCCTTCGCCCGCCTTGGCGCGCTGCTAACCAAGGAGTTCATCCAGATGCGGCGCGACCGCATCACCTTCGCCATGATGCTCGGCGTGCCACTGATGCAGCTCGTGTTGTTCGGCTATGCCATCAACAACGACCCGAAGAGCCTGCCGGCCGCGCTGGTTGCGACCAGCAGCGACCCCTACACGCGCGCCATGGTCTCGGCGCTGCAGACGACAGGCTACTACCGTTTCGACCATGTCTCGCAGAGTGCGGCCGATGCAGAATTCCTGATGTCGCGCGGCGATGTCGCCTTCGTCGTCACCATCCCCGCCGATTTTGCCCGGCGGGTCGAGCGCGGCGACAGCCCGCAGATCCTGATCGAGGCCGACGCCACCGACCCGGCTGTCGCCAGCGGCGCCATCTCGACGCTCGGCACCGTCGCCAGCCAGGCGCTGCTCAGGGCGCGCGGCATGCAGGAGGCGGCCGCCGAGGCAGCACTTGGCCAGCTCGAAGTGGTGGTGCACCGGCGCTACAACCCGGAAGGCATTTCGCAATACAACATCGTGCCCGGCCTGCTCGGCGTCATCCTGCAGATGACGATGGTGATGATGACCTCGATCGCGCTGACCCGCGAGACCGAGCGTGGCACGATGGAGAACCTGCTGGCGATGCCGTCCAGCCCGCTCGAGATCATGCTGGGCAAGGTACTGCCCTATCTGGCGGTCGGCGGCGTGCAAGTAGTGGTGGTGCTGGCGGCGGCGAAGCTTCTGTTCGCCATCCCCTTCACCGGGTCGATGTTGCTGCTGCTGACCGCCGTGCTGATCTTCGTGCTGGCGCTGGTGCTGCTCGGCTATACGATTTCGACCATCGCCCGCACGCAGATGCAGGCGCTGCAGCTCACCTTCTTCTTCTTCCTGCCGTCGATCATGCTGTCCGGCTTCATGTTCCCCTATCGCGGCATGCCGGGCTGGGCGCAGGTCTTCGGCGAGATCCTGCCGCTGACACACTTCCTGCGCATCATCCGCGCGGTGATGCTCAAGGGCGCCGAACTGCCGGCGGTGGCGACGGAGATCGGCTGGCTGGTGGTGTTCGTGGCACTGTTTGCCGGCGTCGCCCTGGTCCGGTTCAGGCGGACGCTGGATTAGATGCCACGCCGGTGGCGTAAGCTTTTGAGGAAGTTTTGGAGGCCGACGGGACAGAGGGGGGCGCGAAGGATCGCGACGGACGATTTCCTTTCTGGGCGGCCGCGTTCTTCGCCTACGCCGCCGCCATGATCTCCGCATAAGTCCTGAAATCGACATTGCCGCCAGACAACACCACCGCGACGCATTTGCCTGAGAGCTCGATCTCGCCCGATGACAGTGCCGCCAGCGCTACGCAGCCGCCGGGTTCGACCACCAGCTTGAGGTAGGCCATGGCATCGCGCATCGCCTGTGCCGTCTGCTTGTCGGAGACGGCGATGGCCCCGGCTAGGTTCCTGCGGTTGATCTCGAAGGTGATCACGCCGGGTTCGGCGGTCAGGATCGCATCGCAGATCGAATTGTGGCCCGGCTCGTTCGAAACCCTGGCGCCGGCGGCCAGCGAACGGCGGGTGTCGTCGAAATGCTCGGGCTCCACCGCCCAAACCGAAGTGCTGGGCGAGGCGTCCTTGACGGCGACGGAAATGCCGCTCGACAGGCCGCCGCCGCCGCAAGGGATGACCACCGCGTCGAGGCTGGCGCCAAGCGCTTTCGCTTGGCGCATCAATTCGAGGCCGATCGTGCCCTGGCCGGCGATGATGGCCGGGTCGTCGAAGGGCGGCACCAAAACCATGCCTTTCTCGATGTAAGGGCCCACCACGGTCATGCGGTCGTCGCGAAAGCGATCGAACGGCACCACCTCGGCCCCCATCTTGCGGACATTGCCGACTTTCATCGCCGGCGCGTCGGCCGGCATGGCGATGACCGCCTTGACGCCGAACATCGCCGCCGACGCCGCGACGCCCTGCGCGTGGTTACCCGACGAGAAGGCGACCACGCCACGGCTGCGCTCCTCTTCGCTGAGTGAGGAGAGCTTGTTGTAGGCGCCGCGGAACTTGAAAGAGCCGGTGCGCTGCAGCGTCTCGGGCTTGAACAGGATGCGGGCACCGAAGCGCTTGTTCAACTCCTGCGATTCGATCAACGGCGTTTCGACGATCAGGCCGGAAAGCCGGGCTGCGGCGCGGTGGATGTCTTCTATGCCGGGAGGGGTGGCCATGGCGGATCCTGCGAAAAGATGGTCCGACCATGGTGCACGGAAACGGCCGCGCGACACCAACGAAAAAATGTGACGGTTACAAAATCAACCCCGAAACAGTCAGACCTCTTTTCAGCGACAACCTTCGAAATTGGCCGAAGCCATCCAACTTCGTCATCCCTGGGCGGAGCAGGAGCGAAGCGACGTCGCGGAGACCCTGGGATCCTTGCCGTGATATCTCTCCGCGCGACGGCGGTGCAAGCTTGGTGCAGGGCGGAGAGGCTACAGAACAAGCTCTATTCTGCGCCGTTGGGTTCTTCCTCGCCGTCACGGCATGGATCCTCGGGTCTGCGCTGCGTCGCTTCGCTCCTTGCTTCGCCCGTGGATGACGAAGCCATGTTGCTTATCCCAACAACGCCCGCTGCCGCCTGGTGCCACCCAGCTTGCGCCAGCTGTTGAAGCGGTGGGTGGCGGCGGCGAAGGAGATTTTCATCTGCTGGGCGACCGAATAGCGCGACTTGCCTTCGTCGAACATGCGGTAGCAGCACTCGACGCCTTCCTCCGTCAACTTGCCGTCCGGGGCCTTGTTGTGCGGGTTGGCGGGATCGAATTTCTCGACCTGCTGCTCGACCAGGCCTTTCAGGCGCTGCAGATCGGCCTCGATGCTGGCTATGAGATTGAGAACGGGCTTGGGGTCATAATGTTGCGGGGGCTGTTTTGCCGTCATCTGCGGAATCCTTTTCCTTAGCTTAGCGCCAAATATAGGTGAACATTCGCTGATAATGAAGAGGTGCGGCTCGCGCGCGGGCTTCAACAATTGTTGACCGCGACCCAGGCGCGCATTGACCTGGAGCACATCAAACCATAGTTTAGAACCATTCTAAACTAGGGTGAATTCCTCATGCTTTCCCGTGTTTTCGGTTTCGGCCGCCGTCCCTTCGAATCGCTCTCCGAACAGGAGATCCTGGCGCTGGCCATTTCGTCCGAAGAGGATGACGGGCGCATCTACCGGGCCTACGCCGACGGACTGGCGGAAAGCTTTCCGCAATCGGCAAAGGTGTTCGAGGAGATGGCCGAGGAAGAGGATGGCCATCGCGACTCGCTGATTGAGCTTTTCCGCCGGCGTTTCGGCGATCGCATTCCGCTGATCCGGCGCGAACATGTGAAAGGCTACTTCGAACGCAAGCCTGACTGGCTGGTGAGACCGCTCGGCATCGAGCATGTGCGCAGCCAGGCCGAGGCAATGGAGCGGCGCGCCTATCTGTTCTACGTCGAGGCGGCCAAGCGCACCACCGATGCTTCCACCCGGAAACTGCTCGACGATTTGGCGGTGGCCGAGCAGGGCCACGAAACGCTGGCGCAGCGTCTGGAACAAAAGCACGTGCCGGGCGAGGTGAAGGACGAAGAGGCCGTTGCCGAGCAGCGCCAGTTCATCCTCACCTATGTGCAGCCGGGGCTGGCCGGGCTGATGGACGGGTCGGTGTCGACGCTGGCGCCGATCTTCGCCGCGGCTTTCGCCACGCATGATACCTGGCAGACGCTCCTTGTCGGCCTCGCCGCCTCGATCGGCGCCGGCATTTCGATGGGCTTCACCGAGGTCGCATCCGACGATGGCAAGCTGTCGGGCCGCGGCTCGCCGATCAAGCGCGGCCTCACTGTCGGCATCATGACAACTCTCGGCGGGCTCGGTCACGCCCTGCCCTATCTCATCCCGCAGTTCTGGACGGCGACGGCGGTCGCCGCGGTGGTGGTGTTCTTCGAATTGTGGGCGATCGCCTTCGTCCAGAACCGCTACATGCAGACGCCCTTCCTGCGCGCGGCCTTCCAGGTGGTGCTAGGCGGCGCGCTGGTGTTCGCGGCCGGCGTGCTGATCGGGAATGCTTAATTTGACGACAGGGGTCGGCGCCGCCCCTCACCCTTACCCTCTCCCCGTGAAGAACGGGGAGAGGGGGTCGCCAGCGTTGGAGCGCTTCCCTTCTCCCGTCCCTTACGGGGAGAAGGTGCCGGCAGGCGGATGAGGGGCAACGCCGACACCTACCCGCTAACCTTCATCCATTCACTGCGCGGCTATCCACCGGCGCCTCGGCCCTCTCCGTCAGGCCGTAGTCACGCACGACATGGGCGATACGCAGACGGTAGCCGGCAAAGATACCCCCACGGCCGGCCTTCTGCGCCTGCCGGTGCTCCTCGGTGTTGCGCCAGGCCTTGACCGCCTCCTCGTCGCGCCAGAACGATAAGGACAGGATGCGGTTCGGGTCGGAGAGACTCTGGAAGCGCTCGATCGAGACAAACCCGTCGATGCCGTCGAGCAAAGGGCGCAGGTCAGCAGCGATGCGGAGATAGGCATCGCGCCTGCCCGCCGCCGGTTCGACCTCGAAGATGACGGCGATCACGGCAGCACCAGTTTCGCGTGTGGGCCGGAAGCCAGTTTCAGGAACATGCGATCCTCCCTATGGATGAACTTTTCGCGGCGGGCGAACTCGTAGTTTGCCTTGCCGGCAGGGTCGGCGGCAAGCCGGGCGCGATAGGCCTCGTAGGCCGCCAGGCTGTCGATGTTGTAGGCGGCGTAGGCCGTCGTCGCCGAACCCTCATGCGGCGCGAAATAGCCGATCAGGTCGGCGCCGCAGCGCGGAATGACCTGGCCCCAGTTGCGGGCATACTCCTCGAAGGCCGCCTTGCCGAACGGGTCGATCTCATAACGGATGAAGCAGGTGATGGTCATGGCGGTCTCCTTGGCGGGTTGCTGTCTTCTTGCGGCGACATTTCGAGCGGGGTCGAAGCATCCCCAGGGTCGATGTGCTAGGCAATTCCCTTGCGGGTCATGCCTGCCAGAAGGATTTCGCGCATTCACGGCGCACGTCTTCCGGCGAAAGGCCGAGGTCGCGCAGCAAATGATCGTCGATCTCGGCGAGGTCGAGGCGCTGGACATGGCGGTCATGCCAGCGAGCCAGCAGCCGCAAACGGAACCAGGTGACGAACGGGAACGATCGGCGGCTGGGGAGCGGTGCGGAAATGGAAGCGGTTGTCATCGTCGTCTCCTTGATCTGGCCTGAGAATAATGCTTACCTGACAAGAATGCTTCGATGAGGAACGAACTATGCGTGAAGGACCTGACATCGCCCGCATCGCCAGCCTGGTCGGCGATCCGGCGCGGGCAAACATGCTCAACGCCCTGATGGGCGGCACGGCTCTGACGGCGAGCGAACTGGCGCTCGAGGCCGGCGTGTCGCTGCCGACTGCGAGCTCGCATTTGTCCAAGTTGATGGAGGGCGGGCTGCTGACATTGGCGAGCCAGGGAAGGCACCGTTATTACGGCCTCGCTGGACCCCAGGTGGCGGGCATGATCGAGGCCATCACCGGCGTCGCGGAAGCCGTTGGGCCAAAGCGCGTGCGGCCGGGCCCGCGTGACGGCGCCATGCGCGTGGCGCGCGTCTGTTACGACCACCTCGCCGGCGAACAGGCGGTGGCGATGCTCGACCGTTTCGTCGAAAAGGAAATCCTGCTGCGCGACGACAAGGAGATCAGGCTCGGGCCATCGGCGACATCGCATTTCGCCGCCATCGGCATCGATGTCGATGCCAAGCCGCGCCGGCCGGTCTGCCGCGCCTGCCTCGACTGGAGCGTGCGCCGTTCGCACCTCGCCGGCACGCTGGGTGCCGCTATCCTCGACAAGATCCTCGCCGAAAAATGGGCGCGCCGCGAGAAGGACAGCCGCGCGGTCATCTTCTCACCGCCGGGCAAGCAGGCTTTCGAGAGGGTGTTTTTGGGCTGAGATGTGGTCTGCGCTCCGCTCTACGTTCGCTCCGCCCTAGGATGACGAACGGATGGAGATATCAACCCCGCCTCAGCACCTTCCCCTGCCTGAAGAAATCCGCCCACGGATCGGCTTCGCCCAGCTGCTTCAGCGTCGTCTTGTCGCCGATCGGGAAACCATTCGGCGCCAGTCCCGCCTCTATCTCGGCCCAGGTCACCGGCATCGACACGGTGGCGCCCTTCTTGGCGCGTGACGAATAGGGCGCGACCGTCGTCGAGCCCCGGCCATTGCGCAGATAGTCGACGAAGATCTTTCCCGTGCGCGCCTTTTTCGACAACGTCGCCGTGTAGCGGTCGGGCGAGGCCTGTTCCAGCGCCTTGGCAAAATCATGCGCAAAGGTTTTCACTGCGTCCCAGTCCGCCGATGGTTTCAGCGGCATCACGACGTGATAACCCTTGCCGCCTGAGGTCTTGACGAAATTCGGCAGCGACAGCTCATCAAGCTTGCCTCTGATATCGAGTGCGGCCTCGCGCACCGCCTTGACGTCGACGCCTTCATCGGGATCGAGATCGAAGATGATCTGGTCCGGCTGTTCCAGCGCATCGACGGTGCAGCCCCAGATGTGGATCTCGACCACGCCATACTGGACGAGCGCAGCGACGCCGTCGAAATCGCGGATGAACAGGATCTCCTCGCCGTCGGTCGGGTCCTTCATCCGGGCGATCTTGTCGCTCATGCCGGCCGAGGCATGTTTCTGGAAGAAGCGCGGGCCGCCGACGCCGTCTGGCGCCCTGACCAGGCTGAGCGGTCGGTTGACGATGAACTGTTCCATGCGTGGCCACACCAACGCGTAGTGGTCGAGCAGGCCCTGCTTGGAAATCTTTTCCCCGGGCCACAGCAGCTTGTCGGGGTGGGAAAGCTTCACGCTGGTCGTCATCGCTCCGGCAGGTTTGCCAGCGCTGCCTGATACCGGCTTCGCCGTGGGCGGGCTCTTGCCTGCCTTGCCTGTCGAAGCCTCCCCGGTCGAAGACTTCCCTGCCGCAGACTGGGGCTTTTCCTGCACGACTTCCTCCGCCAGCTTGTCCTCGCGCAATCCCTGGAACGAGGCATGGCGTATTATACGGTCGGATGTCCAGCTCCGGAACTCCACTTCGCCGACCAGTTCGGGCTTCACCCAGACCAGGCCCTTGCCTTTCGGCACGGCCTTGTCGAAGGGCGAATGCTCCGCCTTCAGTACATCGAGTTTTGTCTTCAGATCGGTGGCCGTCTTGGCCGAGAAGCCGGAGCCGACACGGCCGGCATAGTGCAGTTCGCCATTCTCGTGATAGCCGACCAGCAGCGAGCGCAGCCCGCGCCCGGTCTTGTCCGACGGCAAATAGCCGCCGATAACGAATTCCTGTCGCGCCGTGCATTTCGACTTCACCCAGGACGGACCGCGCCCGCTGCGATAGGGCGCATCGGCGCGCTTGGAGACGACGCCTTCTAGCCCCATGCGGCAGGCATGCTCCAGCATGATCTTGCCGGGCTCGGCGAAATGGTCGCTGAAACGGACGGCCGAGTTCTCCGGCTGCTTGCCAAGCAGGTCCTGCAGGACCTGCTTGCGCTCGACCAGCGGCTCGCCGCGCAAATCCTTGCCATCGAGCCGCATCAGGTCGAACACATAGTAGATGAAGCGATCTGTCCGTTTCGCGGAGAGGTCGGCCTGCAGCAACGCGAAGGACGACACGCCGCTGTCGGCCAGCACGACGACCTCGCCATCGATGATGGCGTCGCTGTATTTCAGGCTGGCGAGTTCCGCGGTAATTTCGTCGCCGAACTTTTCCGTCCAGTCGAGGCCGGTGCGGGTGAGCAGCCGCACCTCCGTGCCGGCAATCTGCGCCTGCATGCGATAGCCGTCGAACTTGACCTCGTGCAGCCAGTCCTTGCCCGGCGGTGCGTCTCGCTCCAGCGTCGCAAGCTGCGGTTCGACGAAGTCGAGGCGCGTGTCGGTCTTTGCCTTGCCGGCGGCCGGCTTGTTGGAATGCCAGACATCAGGCTTCTCGCCCTTGGCCGCCTTGCCTTCGCCGACTTCCTCGATCGTCAGGCCCGACTTCGCCGATTCCGGCGCCTCTTTCAGAATGTCCTCGCCAGGGCGCGCCGCGGCATCGTCCGATTTGATCAGCAGCCAGTTCTCGCGCTTTTCGCCCGCGCGCGGCTTCAGCCGCACCAGATGCCAGAGACCATGCAGCTTGTGGCCTTTGAGTTCGAAGCTGATATGGCCTTTCTTCATCGCCTTGGCCGGGTCGATTTCGGGAACCCAGGTACCCTCGTCCCAGACGATCACCGACCCGCCGCCATATTCGCCCTTGGGAATGGTGCCCTCGAACGGCGCATAGTCGATCGGATGGTCCTCGACATGCACGGCCAGCCGTTTCTCATGCGGGTCCAGGCTCGGGCCGCGCGTCACCGCCCAGCTCCACAGCACGCCGTCCTGCTCCAGGCGAAGGTCGTAATGCAACCGTGTCGCCGCATGCTTGTGGATGACGAAGATGCCGCCCGCCTTGGCGTTCTCGCCGCGCGCGACCTTGCCGGCCGGTTCGGATGTCTTCTTGAAATCACGCTTGGAATGATACTGTTCGAGGCTGACCATTGGTCTCTGATCCTCAGGCCGATTTGCGCTTGGACGCGCCGACTTTCGGCTTGGTGCGTTTGGCCGCCGGTTTTGCTTTTGCCGGCGTGGAAGCCTTCGATGCGCCGGCATCCGAAGACAGGCTCTTCTTCAGCGCGTCGAACAGATTGACGACGTTTGACGGCTTGGGCTCTGCCTTGGCCTTTGGCGCCTTCCTGCCGGCCTTCCTAGCGCGGATCAGCTCCAGCAGCGCGTTCTCGTATTTGTCCTCGAACTGCGAGGGATCGAACTTCGCCTTCTTCTTGTCGATGATCCGTTCGGCCAGATCGGTCATCTCCGGGTCGGTCTTCACATCCTTGATCTCGCCGAAGACGGAGTCCGGTTCGCGCACCGTGTTGTTGTAGCGCAGCGTCGTCAGCACCATGCCCATGCCGCGCGGTTCGATCACCACCGGGCGTTCGCGGTTGTAGAGCACGATGCGCGCCAGCCCGGCCATCTTCTTGTCCGCCATCGCATCGCGGATGACGGCAAAAGCCTCTTCCGACACCTTGTCGGCGGGCGTCACATAGTAGGGGGTGTCGAGATAGATCTGCTCGATCGAGGATTTGTCGACGAAACCGTCGAGCGCCATCGTGTGCGAGGACTCGATCTGCACCGCCTCGATCTCATCTTCCTCGATGCGGACGAAGTCGCCGTCATCGACTTCATAGCCCTTGATCTCGTCCCCCTCGCGCAACGGCTTGCCATTTTCCGCATCGACATAGATGCGTTTCACGGTGTTGCCGGTCTTGCGGCTCAGCACCCGGAACGAGACCTTCTCGGCTTGGGTGACGACGTTGGTCAATTCGACGGCACAGGTGACCAACGACAGCTTCAGATAACCCTTCCAGGCCGGACGCGGCGCCATGACAATTCCCTTCGCAACAGGTCTCGAAATCCAGAACGACTGGAACCTGTTCCAGTTCCGTCACCGATCCCTGTCAGCATGCCAGGCTGGGATTTCCGGCGCTGCGTCGGCCAGCAAGGAAATTTCCCGAGCGCGGCAAGAATTGAAACAGAACCGCGCGCAGGCGACATTCAAACGAAACATATGTGATGCAAAAGTCACATTGGCCGAAATGTCGACGAACCGCACGGAAAGACCCCGAATCAGCCGCATTCCGGCCACGAACCAGGGCCTTTTCGACCAGATATTAACATCGTGTTCACCGACTATTCACGCCTCGACGCTATGATGCCCGCAATTCGGAAGGGACATCCGAAAATCGGGACAGGGACAGGTAAAATGAACTTCCTCACGCACCTCATCGGCTATGCCGCCGCCATCCGCGAATTCGTTGCGCCGACCTATCGGCCGGAGCGCTACTACATGCGCGGCCCTGGCCCGGCCAGCGCCCGTCGTGGCAATTCGCTTGGCGCGCGCTAACCATGACCTTCGAGAGCCGCCACGACAGCCGGATCTGCCGGCCGGCCGCCGAATCCCGCGCCACCACCTATCGCGCCGAGCGTCCCGCTCTCGCCGACAGGCGGCGCGCGACATCGCCTCGGCTTTGATACCGCCTCCGGCTGGCTTAGTGTCCTAGTTGTGAGCTTTCAGGAGGTTGTCCATTCGGACCGGACCGGGGAGACTGGAGTTACC
>NZ_JBWKME010000129.1:0-2624 GCF_056431085.1 Mesorhizobium waitakense
TCGGTGGGCGGGTGCGGGCTCATGCCCGTAAAGTCCGCCTAAAATGTTAAGGCGACGCTACCGTTCCGACAGCCAGAACCGAACGTGCCTCCATTATTCAAGCCCAAACCGCCCCTTCTGCGCGCCGCCTAACCCCAGAGAAGTTACCGGTCTCCCACGCCGTATCGGGCGCCCGGGCCCCTTTGTTGTCCTTTTGCGTGTTCTGTCGTCTCAGACCGTGAGGCTCACGTTGTAATCGGTTAGGAAATCCTGGAGGGCCAGGATACGCTCTACCGCCCTGAGGTTGTCGGTCGCATGAAGTGCGCGGGACCGGTCGACGGACAGCAGCGGTGTCACTGCCGCATTGCGGTCATTCAGCAGCGCGGTGAACCGAGTGCGCAGCATTCTGCCGTAGGCCGGATCCTGGATAGCCGGAATCGCGCTCTTGACTCGCTGCACCACCGACTGCGGTAGCAGATCCACCGTGGCGGCCCGCAGCAGGCTCTTCTCGCGCCTGTCGAAGGTCTTGTGGGCCCATGGGGTGCCGAACACGTACTCAACGAGGCGGTGGTCGCAGTAGGGGACCCGCACCTCAAGACCAGAAGCCATGCTCATCCGGTCCTTGCGGTCGAGCAGCTTCGGCAGGTTACGCGTGAGAGAGAGGTAGCAGACCTCGCGCATGCGACGCTCGTGCGGATCGGCCGAGGCCGGCCCGGTCAGGGCGGGTACTTCCGCAAGTGCCTTGCGGTACTGCTCGTCCAGGTAGCCGGGTAGGTCGAGTTTCTCGACGAGGCCAGGTTCTAGGGACCGCCGCACGATATCGTCACTGTCTTCGATCCAAGGGAACGTGTCGACCTGAACTTGCGCGGGATCGTGGAACGACGAGTAGCCGCCAAAAAGCTCGTCGGCCCCCTCCCCAGATAGGGCCACCGTACAGTGTTGCCCGATCGCCCGGAACAGCAGGTAGAGCGCGCGATCAACGTTGCCGGTGGTCAACGGCAGGTCGCGGGCATGGAGCGTGGCGGCCCGCACGTTCGCGTCCATGAGTTCGTCCGCAGACAACGTGATGTCCGTGTGGTCGGCACCAAGGAACTTCGCAACCTCCTGCACGTACGGCCCGTCGGATGTGGGGCGGTCCGGGCCGGGGATAAAGTTGTCGGTGTAGCCGACGAAGTCGAGGGCGAAGGACCGGATCCGTTCGTCGCTGAAGCGCGCGGCCAGTGCGGCCATGGCCGAGGAATCAAGCCCGCCCGACAAGAGCGCGCACAGCGGCACGTCAGCGATGAGCTGCCGCTGGATCGTGTCCTCGAGCAACTCGCGGACGCGCCGAACGGTGGTAGGCACGTCGTCGGTGTGCCCGCTGTCGGTAAGCTGCCAGTAGCTCATCTGCTTTATGCCGTCGCGGGTCACGCGGACGATGTGGCCGGGCCGTACCTCACGCATGCCGCGGAACACGGTGCCGAACGGGTCAGCGATGGAGCACAGGGTGCGACGAAGCCCATCGGCGTCCATGGCCGGTTCCGCGAGGCTATTAGCGAGGATCGCCTTTGGCTCGGAGCCGAATAACACTCCGTGCTCGGTGGGGTAGTAGTAAAGCGGCTTGATGCCGAGCCGGTCGCGTATGAGAAGCAGTTCGCGCTCGGCGGTGTTCCAGAGTGCATAGGCGAACATGCCGTTGAGTTCGCTCACGGCCGTGCAGTGATCGCGTCGGCCCCACTCGCGGTGGGCGTGCAGCACCACCTCGGTGTCACTGCTCGTGTCGAACCGATGACCCAGGGCGACGAGCCGTTGACGCAGCTCGCGGTAGTTGTAAGTCTCGCCCGTGTAGACGAGCACCAACGCCGGTCGGCCGTCCTCCTGAAGCGTCATCGGCTGGCGACCGCCCTGGCTATCGATGATCGCCAGGCGGCGGTGTCCCAGTGCCGCAGACCCGTCGATCCAGGTCCCCTCGTCGTCCGGACCACGATAGGCCATGGTGGCCGTCATGTAGGCAAGCTCCCTTCGCGCGTCGGGATCTCCTAGGTCACGATCGAAATCAATCCATCCACAGATGCCGCACATATTTTGACTCCTTGCCTGATGGGTAACTTTCGCGCAACTTCGGGCCTGCGAGACACTGCACCCCGCGAACACGTGACATCCGTTTTGGCCGCCTCATCGGCTCAACTCGGGTAACCTCGAGAGATCGTGACGGTTCATTCCCGCAGGCTGACCCCTTTAGCAACCTGCCACGCAGCGCGCACCTCCCTGTTCTAGTAGTCTTCTTGCCTCACAAGGCGGGTCTGATCACGGGCCCTCCCTACCGGGACTTCGTAGAGCCGCCTCCTTGCCGGCGACGACGGAGAACGTATTTGGGACTAATGGTCGCAGCCAGTTTGTTGATCATGAACCTGACCTGCCCTTCCGACCGACAGACCACAACCTGCGTTCGCCACGCACACCGGGTCAGTTTTCTCCGTGGATATTGAGATGCCGGTGGTCGCGCGCTTGGACCGACTGGCGCACAAAGAAAAGGTGACGCTGGCGACCGAGCTTCTCGCTGCCTATTGCCTCCTGCTGCATCGTTATGGCGACCAGTATGACAGGTAGCGTCGCCTTAACATTTTAGGCGGACTTTACGGGCATGAGCCCGCACCCGCCCACCG
>NZ_JBWKME010000130.1:0-11973 GCF_056431085.1 Mesorhizobium waitakense
AATGGCCGACGGACGCGTGGTGGCCTGTCATGTGCGGGCTCCGGCGACCGAAGATCCGGCTCGGGCGGCTGCAGATGGGCCTTTCGCAAAATCTCGTGCTTAACGACGTCATAGCGTAGACGCTCGCGGTGATGGGACCCTCAATCCTTTCATCGCTGGGCACAAACGCAAAGCTTTATGGCGTTGATCCTCAGATTGTCGGCAGCTTTGGACTATGATGGCTATCTGACCGCGCTCACCATCGAGCCGAAGTTCATAGATCCGCTCCTGTCGCATCCACTGTTCACTAACTAGACATTACATTAACGGCTTATGCCTCTTCGGAAGTTGAGCAATGGCAAATGTGACTGGCCGACCCGCGGTCCTAGGCGGCGAGGGAACTGGCGACTGCGTCGGAGGTAACCCGCCGTACTTGATACCGCAACCCGCGAAGCAAAATAATATCCACCCCACCCCACCCTACGCAAGCTGCGCCAATGTCAACACGCTGGACGTGCTGCGTCCGCCGCGCTCGCATTCGGGGGAATCGAACGGCATAAGTTTTTGCCGAGAGGAATAACACTTGTTGCTCGCGTCACCTCTTAGTTCAGTGAATTGTTCTCCATGTGTGGCTCGGGAGAATCGCCGCGCCTGAAAACTATCGGCCATAGATGGTGCGGCTGGACAATGCGCTCTCATCAACGTGCGTGGCCATACTAAGGGGCTGATATGAGCAAAATCTATTTGAACGCAGGTTTGGCACTGGAAAATCTGTTGTTTGACGGGATGTTCATCGCCGCAGGTGGCTTTGGCCTTTGCGGCATACCGGAACTGTTGATCGCCGCCATCCGTGAGGCAGGCACCAGAGACCTGACGATCGCCTCGAACAATTGCGGCGTCGATGACTTCGGGCTCGGTGTGCTGCTGAAGACGAAGCAGATCAGGAAGATGATCTCGTCCTATGTCGGTGAGAACGCCGAGTTCATGCGGCAATATCTGAGCGGGGAGCTGGAGCTTGAGTTCAATCCGCAGGGGACGCTCGCCGAACGGATGCGGGCAGGCGGCGCCGGCATTGCCGGCTTCTACACCAAGACCGGCGTTGGCACCGTGGTTGCCGAGGGCAAGGAACTCAAGACTTTCGATGGGGAGGTCTACGTGCTTGAAAAAGGCATCGTCGCCGACCTCTCGATCGTGAAAGCCTGGAAAGCAGATACGACTGGCAATCTCGTCTTCCGCAAGACCGCTCGCAACTTCAATCCACCGGCCGCCACCTGCGGCAAGATCTGCGTCGCAGAAGTCGAGGAGATCGTGCCGACCGGCAGCCTCGATCCCGATCACATCCACGTTCCGGGCATTTACGTGCATCGCCTGATCCAGGGCAAACACGAAAAACGCATCGAGCAGCGCACCACGCGCGCCGCGGCTTAAAGGACAGGGGAGAGATATGGCCTGGGACAGAAACCAGATGGCAGCACGGGCTGCCCGCGAACTTGAAAACGGCACCTACGTCAATCTCGGCATCGGTATTCCGACGCTGGTTGCCAACTATATCCCTGAAGGCGTCCATGTGACGCTGCAGTCGGAGAACGGCCTGCTCGGCATCGGTCCGTTCCCGACCGAAGATCAGATCGACGCCGACCTCATCAATGCCGGCAAGCAGACGGTGACGGCGCTGCCGCATTCGGCCTTCTTCGACTCGGCGCAAAGCTTCGCGATGATCCGTGGCGGCAAGATCGCCATGGCGATCCTCGGCGCCATGGAAGTGGCCGAGAACGGCGACCTTGCCAACTGGATGATCCCCGGCAAGCTGGTCAAGGGCATGGGCGGCGCCATGGACTTGGTCGCAGGCGTCAAGCGTGTGGTTGTGGTCATGGACCACACCAACAAGGTGGGCGAATCCAAGGTGCTGAAGGCCTGCACCATGCCGCTCACCGGCAAGGGCGTGGTCGACCGGATTATCAGCAATCTTGGCGTTCTCGATGTTGTCGACGGGGGCCTGAAGCTTGTGGAGCTCGCTGAGGGCGTGACCGATGCCGAGATCCGCAGCGCCACCGAGGCGACAATCGTCAACTAACCCGACGGTTCTTTGCCGTGAAGCTGGAGCCGGCGCTCTGCCGGCTTCCCAAGGACTATAGAGGAGACCAGCATGAGCATTCCATCGATCGTCATTGCCAGCGCCGCCCGCACCGCGGTCGGCTCCTTCAACGGCTCCTTCGGCACCACGCCGGCGCACGAACTCGGTGCCGCGGTCATCAAGGGCGTGCTCGAACGCGCCGGCGTCGACGCGGCCGATGTCGACGAGGTCATTCTGGGGCAGGTGCTCAACGCCGGCGAGGGCCAGAACCCGGCGCGGCAAGCGGCGATGAAGGCGGGGATCCCTCAGGAAAAGGGCATGAATCAGCTCTGCGGTTCCGGCCTTCGTGCCGTGGCGCTCGGCATGCAGCAGATTGCAACAGGTGATGCGGATATCATTGTTGCCGGTGGCATGGAGTCGATGTCGATGGCGCCGCATTGTGCGCATCTTCGCAGTGGCGTGAAGATGGGCGACTTCAAGATGGTCGACACGATGATCAAGGACGGCCTGACCGACGCCTTCTATGGCTATCACATGGGCATCACTGCCGAGAACGTCGCCCGCCAGTGGCAGCTCAGCCGCGACGAGCAGGACGCCTTTGCACTCGCCTCGCAAAACAAGGCAGAGGCCGCCCAGAAAGCCGGGCGTTTCGCCGACGAGATCATTCCCTTCATCGTCAAGACCCGCAAGGGCGACGTCACCGTCGACCAGGACGAATATATCCGCCATGGCGCAACCATCGACCAGATGACGACGCTGCGTCCCGCCTTCGACAAGGAAGGCACCGTGACGGCGGGAAATGCCTCCGGCCTCAATGACGGCGCCGCTGCCACCTTGCTGATGACCGAAGCGCACGCTGCCAAGCGCAGTATCCAGACGCTGGCCCGTATTGCGTCCTGGGCCACGGCTGGCGTCGATCCGCAGGTCATGGGCACCGGCCCGATCCCGGCTTCGCGCAAGGCGCTGGCGAAAGCCGGCTGGGCGATCGGCGATGTCGAACTGGTCGAGGCAAACGAGGCCTTTGCCGCACAGGCCTGCGCGGTCAACAAGGATCTCGGCTGGGATACGTCGATCGTCAATGTCAATGGCGGCGCCATCGCCATCGGCCATCCGATCGGCGCGTCCGGCGCCCGCGTGCTCAACACGCTGCTCTTCGAAATGAAGCGCCGTGGCGCCAAGAAGGGATTAGCGACGCTCTGCATCGGCGGCGGCATGGGAATAGCGATGTGCCTGGAAGCCATGTGAGAGAGGGTAGTGTCATGACCGGTGCTGAGTTCCGTCTGTGCGATGTCGCACTCGATTGCTCCTTCAGGAAAGGGGACGCTCGCGTCGAGCGTGAACAGGCGCTCGCGATTATCGATCTTCTGCAGTCTAACACCTTCATACCAATCGAGCATGATGGCGGGCCCTATCGCCTCAAGATCGCGACCGAGGATGGACGATTGGCGCTGCATGTTGCCAACGAGAGTGAGGTGCACGTCGTCAGTCATTATCTCTCGCTCTCCCCTTTTCGGCGACTGCTCAAGGACTATACGCGCATTTGCGAAAGCTATTACGATGCCATGTGCCGGCCAGGACCTGAGCGCCTGGAGGCGATCGACATGGGTCGCCGTGGCATACACGATGAAGCGGCAGAGTTGTTGAGAGAGCGTCTCTCCACCAAAGTCAGGATCGACAAGAATACCGCTCGTCGCCTGTTCACGCTGATTTACGCGCTCATCGCACGCAATGTCGAACATCGGATTTTTTGAGACAGCTTCAGACCGCTGCCAAAGCGACGGATGATGGTCGACGCCCCGCAATAAACCTTAGAAGAAGGAAACACCAAGTGCATGCAACGTCGCAGCAGCCGACAGGGATGGGCAGACATCGATCTCGCAACCACGTTTCTCAAGTTGAGAGAGGCGCGTGATGCAGATTAGTTCCGCAGGTTTTCTCGAAAGCGTCGACCAGAACTTCCGCCATGCCATGTCCTTCCTCGATCTGCCTGACGGACTGGCAGAGCGCATCATCCAGTGCAATTCGACCTATACGGTCCGTTTCGGTGTTCGGCTGCGCGGCCGGATGTACAGCTTCATCGGCTGGAGATCGGTGCACAGCGAGCACTGCGAACCGGTCAAGGGCGGCATCCGCTATGCTTCGAATGCCGATGCCGAAGAGGTCGAGGCGCTCGCCGCATTGATGACCTTGAAGTGCTCACTCGTCGACGTTCCTTTTGGCGGCTCCAAGGGCGCGCTAAAGATCGATCCGCGCGAGTGGACCCCGCAGGAACTCGAGCGGATTACTCGCCGCTTTACCCAGGAACTCAACAAGCGCGGCCTGATCGGTCCCGGCGTCAACGTCCCAGCTCCTGACATCGGAACTGGCGAGCGGGAAATGGCCTGGATGATGGACGAATTCCGCCGTGCCAACCCGACCGATGTCGTCAATGCCCGCGCATGCGTAACGGGAAAGCCGCTGTCGAAAGGTGGTATTGCCGGTCGCACCGAGGCGACGGGCAGGGGCGTGCAATTCGCCATCCAGAGTTTCCTTCGCGACACTCGCACGCCCGGTGTCGACGGCCGACGCGATCTCAAAGGCGCTTCAGTCATTGTCCAGGGGTTCGGCAATGTCGGCTATCACGCCGCAAAGTTCCTGTCTGAACAAGATGGCGCACGCGTGACCGTCGTTGCTGAACGGGACGGCTATGTGGCCAATCCCGACGGCTTGTCCGTTGAAGCCCTCAAGCAGCACCAAATACGGACCGGCAGCATTCTTGGCTTTGAAGGCGCCAAGTCGTTTGCCGGTGATATGGCCGGCATTGAACAACCCTGCGACGTCCTCATTCCAGCGGCGATGGAAAATGCCATACATGCTGAGAATGCTGAGCGCATCAAGGCCCACCTTGTTGTCGAGGCGGCGAATGGTCCTGTCACATTCGAGGCAGACAAGATGCTACGCGCCCGGGGCGTTACCATTCTTCCCGATCTCTATGTCAACGCCGGCGGTGTGGTCGTGAGCTATTTCGAGTGGGTCAAGAACCTGACGCATATCCCTTTCGGTCTGATGGAGCGGCGCCGACGCGAGCGCCGCAACCTGACAATCGCCACCGCGCTCGAACGCATGACCGGCCAGGAGTTCCCTGCAGATATGCGCGATGAGTTCCTTGAAGGAGGTGCCGAGATCGATCTCGTGCGTTCCGGCCTTGAAGACGTCATGCGCAGCACCTGGATCCGCATCGGTGACCTCTTGGAGAGGCAGCCGGAACTGGGGGATTACCGAACCGCGGCTTACGTTGCCTCAATCCGACAAGTGGCTGAGGCCTATGAGGCGATTGGGATCTGAGGAACTTCGACATGGGCGGAGCACATCAAACTATAGACGGAGACGACCGATGCCAGTTCCATAAGCTATCTTATGCGATATGTTATTGTAGCAGCTAAGTTAAAATGTCCGGTGTCTTTTGACTCATAAGTTGCGGTTTTAACCCATAAGTTGACTCGCCCCTTCGTGCCCAGTCGGCCGATAGACAGGGCCTCTCCGGCCCAGATGCCGGCCTTCTTGCTGTGCTTTGAGTTCCATCTGGCGGGGCTTGACCCAGCACGTGTTGTCGAGAGCGCGCGGCGCTCTAACCGTCAGGCTGCACGTATTTTGGTTGGCGTGAAGTCGCCGGCGAGATCAACCTCGAGCCGGGCATCGGTTCCCGCCACTGAAAAATCAAACACAATGCTGGAGCCTTGGCGCTTAGCCTCAAGCGAGGCGCAGGTTCCGCCGAACTGCTTCAGAGCGGCGACGGTCAAGCGGGTGATGACAGGCACTAATCATCGTCGCCGGGGCTCACCCTGCGAATCCGATCAGCATCACCAGCCACCTCCCGTGACGGCAGCGTCCACGCTCAAGTTACTCCAAACTTGGCCACTCAACTATGAGGCTATGAGGCTGTGAAACTCATAGCGATTTCAAATAGTTGACAAAGCCGCCTCATGTCGATGGCGACACTTTGTTAGGGATTTCGTGATGTCCTGCGGAAGGATTCAGGAGGAATCCTTGGCTCCGGGTTTTTTCCGGCATTTGCAGGACGAAAAATGGCAATCAAAGAACTGCCGCCATCTATCCGGCGCAAGCGCCCTCGCCCTGATTCCCGCGGACCTGGAGATCGCACGTGAAGCCAACCGAGGAGGCCTCTCCGCACTATCCCATCGCCCAAGTGGAAATGGGCCACCGGAGGGCGGCCCACTCCAGGGTCCTGTTAGCCGACAGGACCCGATCTCCCATCACCCACACAGAGGGGAAAGAAAGGAGGCACGCCATGTAACAGACGTAGACACACTCCTAGCGCATAGAGGTTAACCAATCACCGGCGAAAGCCGGCAACCTGGTTGACTCTGGAAAGCTCGTTCCGTATTTGTTCCTTCCTCACAGATCCACCCCGCACACGGGCCGAGCCCGGCGGATACAGGAACGGACCGCCATGCTGTCGTTTCGAATACGGACCTCGATAGCTTAGCGCCGAGTGCTTTTGGCCTCCGCGCAGGAGTGCGCCTCCACAACATAGACCCGAGTCCTCCTCCGACACGCATTCGTGCCGGGCCACCTGCCCGCACGCATCCGCGTGTCGAGCGGACAATGTCGTTCCGTCCCCGATTTTCCCGTCGTCCGACCCCTCCGGTTGGCGAACGGTGGAGTAGTGTCATGAGTACAGGTCCGTCAGGACAACACGGCTGGCCGCCCTCAGGCGATTTCAGCCTCTACCGCACCAACATCCCCTACCGGAACCCTGAGCCGCCGCTCGCCCACACGAAACCAAAGGGTCGATGGACGGTCGCCAGTGGCTTCCCGTCCTTCAGGAGCGGCTACTGCGTCAGCTACTGGGGGTTCGAACAGCACCAGTTCCTGACGCTCGTGGAGGTCAATCCATCAGTGTCGTCGATCCGCGCCCGGCCGGAGACGCTGGAATGGTTCGACGGAAGCAAATGGACCGAGCACACGCCTGACTTCGGGGTCTACACAAGCGCTGGCTGGGCCTATTGCGACATCGCCAATCCTAGACACGTGGGCTCGGCTCTCATTGCAAGACGGACGCGGGCGCTTGATGCCGGGCTGGCTCGCGACGGCGGCCGCTATCGCCAGTTCATGCCGTCCGACCTGCGCTCTCAGCCCAGGCTGTCCAATTCCAAGCAGATCAACGACTGTTCCGGTCCAGACATCCCCGAGGCCGACCTGAACAAGGTTTCCAGGGTGGTGCCTACGGCTGGCGCTGTCGACATCCGCGACATCGCCTTCATGACGGGAATGCGAGAAGGCGAAGCTCTCGCTGCGGTCCTCCGCCTCGCATGGCACGGCGTCGTCAGCGTCGACTTGAGCGCCTTCCTGTCGTTATCGACGAGAGCGTGGCGGCGGTGCCGATGACCGCGCTCCATTTCGACAAAGGCACGCTTGTGACGTGCCGCGGAATCCCCGGGTTCATCGACAACAGGAGCGTCGACCCGCCCGGCTACTGGATCCGGCCCATCAATGGGCCGTCAGTGCCATTCGCGGTCAGCGACCTTGAGATCGAGAGGGGCTACAACGACAGCTTCCGGGTGGGAGCGGAGAAAGATGACCTGCCTGACGATCTCGTTCCGCTCGCGACTGTCGATCCCTCGAAGGTTTCGGATATCGACATGGCGACGCAGGCTTACCGCCTGAGAATCGTTGAGGCGATCCAAGACAGGGTCAGGCAGAACCCGAAAACGCTGCGAAGGAAACGGCAGCTTTTCGGCGAAATCGCCGTTTCGATCGAGCCGCCTGTGGGTGTCGAACCTATTCTCGGAGCGAGCGCCGAGCGCCTTTACAACATGTTCAAGCGTTCGGGCTGCAACGAGGCGTCCCTATTTCCCCGTACCGGATACAAAGGGAACCGCGACCCGCGGAAACCGGATTTTGTGCTTGAGGCAGTGGAGCAGGCCATCGACAACAAGTACGTCGGCTGGGGGACGCTTCCGTCCGTACAGACCGAGGCGATCCGGATCGCCAAGCTCAACCTGCCGACGAACCTGTCGGAGTACACGTATCAGGCCGCCTTGAAGGACGGCACGGTCGAGCAGCGTTCGATGATCGACCGGAAAGGAGACGGATCTATCGACTGGATGACGCTGGTTTCCTACGCGATAGTCCGCCGGGCGCTGAACAGGCGGCACGCCGTCGATAGGATCATGAGAATCTACGGTCCCGAAGAAGGCAGGCGGCTCCTGCGCGTGGTCGGCCCGGGACCGGGCACGGGACGGCCCCTGGAAACTGGCGAGACCGACGACAGCTGGCTTTCCGGACTGTTCGTGGTCGACGACGAGAACTGGTTCCCGCTCGGTTACCCGTGCTTCACGGCCATCATCGACCTGGCCACGAGAGCGATCCTTGGCTGGGATGTCCACTTCATGGCCCAGAGCAGCGACGGCGTCGGGCGTGTGCTCAGGCATTCCATCATGCCGAAGGACCTCTCGTGGATGGGGGCTCACCCCGACGGCACTCCCGTGGTTACCAGCCGCTCCCCAATGTTCGGCAAACTGAACGAGCTGCGGTGCGACCAGGGCGGAGACTTCATCTCGAAGCACACCCGCGACTGCGCGTTCCGGTGCGGCACGGCCCTGACGGTACTGCCTCCGAAATCTCCGGAGCTTAAGCCCTATATCGAGCGGTTCTTCGGAACTGTGAAGCGCGGCGAGTTCGCGTCGGCGCTCGGCATCCTGCCGAAGAAGCTACGCGAGGCGCTGGCGAAATCACGCAAGGGCCGGAAGGACCCCGTCGTGATCACGCTGCGGGAACTGAAGCTCCTTCTCGGTTTCTGGATCGTCGAGGTCTACCACCACAGCGTCCACGGCGGCCACGGAATGACCCCGTACGAGGCGTGGGACAAGCTGACGGCTGAAATGAAGGTGAAGCCGCCCCCGGGGCCGAAGGACCTGGCCTTGCTCGTCGGCAAGTACGAGCCGTCGCGCGTCATCAATGCCAACGGCATCCGCATGTTTGGCCTCGAATACAACTCCAAGGCGCTCGGGGCCTTGCGGGAACGCTACGCGGACGAAAACGGAAACCTGCGTGAGGTCGAGATCAAGTACGACCCCGCTGACATCTCGGTCATCTGGGCCTTGGGCCAGGACCCGCACAACCCGAAGCGCACCGTGGCGGTCCCCGCGGAATGCAAGCAGATGCGATACGCCAAGGGTCTCAGCGAATACCAGCACATCGTCATCAAGGCCCATGCGAGGGCCAAGGCAGGCAAAAGGATTCTGAGTGTGGAGCAGCTCATCGAAGCCAGGCTCGAACTCGAGCGGATGGCCCAGAAAATGATTGCCGAGCGCAACGCGGGAGGGGGTTCCATCAAGCTCGCCCGCTACCTGAACACCAACCGCTCATACCTCAACAACCCGGAGGAGGTCGACGAAACCACCGCCTCGGCGAACTACCTTTCGCTGGTGGACGAGGAACCGATCAAGGCCACCGAGGAGACCCCGGCCCGCCGGAGCAAGACGGGTGCGGCGGCGCCCGATGAAACGCCGAGCGAACGCCAAACGGCGGAGCCGCTGGGTACGGAACTCCTCCGCGTCGACGCTTACCCCGGTCGGCGGAAACTGGGGCTGATCGCCGATGACTAAGTCCGTCGTCTTCGAGGTCCCTGAGGGAATCGCCAGGTACGTGAACGTTCCCCGCGTGGGCGAGGCCGCAAAACGCGTCAGGGCCGTCCGAAGCCTGCGGATTCCCCATTTGCGGTTCCAGGAGGGCGTAGAGGCCCTGCTTGCCCATCACATGCTGTTCGATCCGGCGGGGTCGGAATCTTCCGTCCTGATGTTCTCGGGCAAAACTGGAGCGGGCAAATCGAGAACGTTGCGCCACTATGCAAAGCAGTTCAGGCCGATCGAGACAGAAACTGGCATGGTGCGTCGCGTTCTTTACGTGCACGTCCCGCCGGGCGCGGACCGATATTCCATCCAGCGACGCATCATGGCCGCGCTTGGGATGCCGGTGCTCGGACGGATTCAGGCGGACCAGCTCTCCCTGGCTATCGACCTTCATCTGATGGAGCAGAAGGTCGAACTGATCATCTTCGACGAGTCCAACCACATGGTCGACATGAGGACCAACAAGACGCAGTTCCTCGTCGCCGACGTCGTGAAGGAGTTCACCAACTGGAACAACGGCCAGATCGTGATCGCCGGGCTGGTGAGTTCCCTGTTGATCGTTGAGGTCAACCTTCAGCTGCATCGGCGCGTCAGCGGACGGTTCGAAGTCAGGCAGTATTCCTGGCATGAGGACGGCGAGCAGAAGGAATTCCTGAACTTTGTCGGCGAGGTCGCCGACCAGCTCACTTGGCTTGCCCGTCGGCCGCCGCTGGACGACCAAAAGGACCTGGGCTGGCGAATTCACCTCGCCACCGCCGGATTGGTCGGACTGGTGGTCGCACTGGTCTCAAAGGCGGTCGAGATCGCTGCCCTGCAGGAAGCCTCAAGGCTGGAACGCAAGCATCTTGCGGACGCGTTCGATGTCCTGAAGCCCGTCGGCACGATCGGAAATCCATTCAGCGCTGGCCGGCCCAGCGTGAAGTTCCCGGAAGGGTTCGAGGCCATCTTCGACCGCGACCCCGACGAGAGGTCGTCGGTCCGTCGCCAGTTGGAGCCGACATGAGATGCACGGTTGCCTTCAGCCGATCGAGTCCTTCGCCCAGATGGAGGCATTCCCCCTTCTGGTAGCCGCGCATCCGACAGAACCCTCCCATGCCCTGTTCGCCCGAACGCTTGAGCGCAACCTGCGCGGCGCCTTTTCCGCCTTCGGGGTCGCCATGGGACTACCTTACAGCCACCGCGTGGCAAACCTGCCGCTGACGGAAGTCGCCAGGCTGTGCAGAGCAGATTTCCAGGCACTCGCCTTCACTTCTCCGACGTTCGACGGCAACTGGACGTGGCTCATGGGACAACGGCTCCAGCGGGGCGACCTGACCTTCGGGAGGAGACGGTGGTGCCCGCGCTGCTTCTGCGAGACGGCGGTTCACCGCGCCTGGTGGGACATCGACGAGGTAAGTTGCTGCCCGACCCACTCGTGCGAACTCGTCGATATGTGTCTGTGTGGGGCGGCGGTCACATGGCGGACATCGGGATACTTCAACTGCGGTTGCGGCCACAGGCTTGAGTTTGCACGGGCGCAGGCGGTCCCACCCGAGGAATGTTCGGCCGACGCTTACATCATCGGAAGGCTGACCCGCAGCGCGGCCCCCTGCCCGATCCTCGACGTGCTCCCCTTGGACGAGGCGATCGCCACGATGATGGCCGTGGGCAGGTTCGGGCTTGATCCCCATCTTCGGGGCCACCTGCCAGGAACACTGTCGCAGCGCACGCGCCGCATCCTCTCGAAGGGCTTCTCGATCCTCTCGGATCCGGGGAACGGCTTCCCGGCGGCGATCGCCGCTGCCGAGGCCTCACGTCCGGAAAAGGGCGCGTTCGTCCCACCTGTCTACACCGACGAGTTCCGGTACTGGCTGGTGCATCACCAACCTGATGCCCTGGGGGGCGCCCTCTCCCGCTTCTTCAGCACCCCGCTGCCCGGGGATCATCCCGACAGGTTGCCATACGGCCACTTCACCTATCACGAAGCTGACCAGATGTGCTGCGTCGAGTCCGGAACCGTGAGGGCAGTCATGCGCCAGCGCCGGGCGAAGGCCCAATTGGGCAACCTCCCCCTTCCCCCGAGTGTCGATCCCGAATTGGTCCGCAGGCTGGCTAAAGATATGGAGCACGAGAAATCCGTTGCCGAAGTCGCCAGGGAACTTGTCAGGCGGCAGCGACTCTTGACGGTAGTGGACGACGAGCCGGGACTGCGATGCGTGATCCGCGGCGGCCGGACAAGTCTGGGACAACCCTAAGGGTTGTGTTGCAACGTTTTGATTACCGGCACTATGGCAAGCCTCTTCCGCC
>NZ_JBWKME010000131.1:0-4359 GCF_056431085.1 Mesorhizobium waitakense
AATGGCCGACGGACGCGTGGTGGCCTGTCATGTGCGGGCTCCGGCGACCGACGGCCTCCACCTGCGGCAGCCGAATCATCGACACACTGAAGCAAACGCATGAGAATACTGAGGTCATCTCGTTATGCTTCCAAATGCCAAAAGACCGCGCCTGTCTGTGAACAATTAGTTGCGCCGCGCGCACGAAGTAGATTCGAAAATACATTAGGGTAGACGCAAAGTCTTGTTACTTTGTTGTAACAAAATACTGCCTTTTTGTAACTTCCTTTTTATGTTTAGGAGATGCATTATATGTTGCACGAGAACCAGAAGGCGAGCGCCTCTTTGCTTGGCGCTCAGTCCGAAAAATTGTTCGCCCGCGGCTGCCACGTTATCCCGGATGGGACCAGCCGTGTCAGAGTCGAGCGCGACCCGTTGCCGCGCTACGTCCTCAAAGGCGAGGGCGCCTATCTTGTCGACGTTGACGGGCAGCGTTTTCTCGACCTCAGTAACAATCTCACCACACTAATCCATGGCCATGGGTTTGCTCCGGTGATGGACGCTGTCTCGCGTCTTCTTCGTGATGGCACCTGCTTTACCAATCCGACCGCCCATGAGATCGACCTTGCGGAACTGCTGGTCGATCGCATTCCCGCAATCGACCAGATCAGTTTCGTCAGCACTGGCACAGAAGCCGTGATGTTTGCCATCAAAGCCGCGCGCGCCTTCACCGGGCGCTCTTGTATTGCCAAGATCGAAGGCGCCTACCATGGCAAATATGATTGGGCGGAAGCAGGGGACGGGGGAACGCCTTCCACCTGGGGATCTCCCGACGAACCCATCGCGGTGCCCTCCTACGTGGGCACGCCGGCATCGCTTGCCGGCGAGGTCGTCGTGCTTCGGTTCAACGATGCCGACGGCGCGCGCCGCCGGATTGCGGATGCTGCCGATCGACTGGCTTGCGTTTTGCTTGACCCGATGCCGAGCGGCGCTGGCCTTATTCCGCCTAATCCCGACTTTGTTGCCGCTGTCATCGAAACCGCCCGCCAGCATGATATTCTCATCATCTGCGACGAAGTGCTCAATCTCCGGCAAAGCTATCGGGGGGCCTCCGCACGCTATGGCATTGAACCAGACTTGATTGCAGCCGGAAAAATCATCGGTGGTGGGTTCCCGATCGGTGCTATTGGCGGATCGCGACGCGTGATGAGTGTCTTCGAAGGATCGGCTGGTCACGCCAAGGTGGCCCAAGGCGGCACCTTCTCCGCAAACCCGGTCTCCATGGTCGCGGGCCGTGTCAGCTTAGAAGCCATGACTGAGGCGGCATTCGATGGGTTGGAAGCAATGGGGGAGCGATTGCGCTCGGCTCTTACTGATGCGATTGCTCACCATCAAGCGCATTATGTAATCAGTGGTGCTGCGTCGCTCTTTCGCATCCATCCCAAGCAGAAGCTGCCACACGACTACCGGGAAGCCTATCCTTCGGCCGACGAAGCGGCCGCAATGAAAGCCATGAGCCGGTTCTTCAGAAACAATGGAATCGTTCTGCCCGTGGATACCTCGGCTTGCTTGTCGACTGCTATGTCTGACGCTGACATCGATAAGATCGCAAGCGTTTTTGAGCGGTTCCTCGGGATGTCGGTTTCGCACGGGGAGGCGCGATAATGATGTGGGCCAATCCAACTCCTACGCTGCAAAAACAGAGGCGGCATCTTCAAGATGACCATTAAATCTATCGATCCGATAAACGATCTTGCCTGTGCGCGTGAATTCATGACCATGCCAATCGGCCGCCACAGTCCCAACCTGCAGCGCATCCTGCGCTTTATGCGCAGTGAGCCAGCATTGGAAAAGCCGTGGTTATTAACTTTGGAGCCGGGCCAAAAATGGGCTTTAGTACGCTTGGGTGGTCCCGGTGAGGAGCGGATTGTTTCGCTCAATAAAGTTTACACCGATGAACGCGAGGCAGAGCGTGATGTCTTTGTACAACGTTGGCGAAAATTGACAGGCCAAGACCTGAATCAGGTCCTTTCAAAATGAGTGACTTTCCAAAATTAAGCATTGTTGGGTATGCCGATCGTCAGTCGGTAGCACCTGGTGAGACTGTCCGCTTCATGGTCAGCAAGGAAGGCAGTATCGACCAATACCGAGCCCGCCTTGTGCGTATGCATAGTTTAGATAGCCGGGCGGGCGGCTGTGGGCTCATAGAAGAGGAAGTTCCGGCCGACTTCGCCGGGGTATATCCTGCTCGCCATCAGCAATTAATTACCGGATCCTACATTCGTTTTGCTGAAAGCCAGCAACCTGACTGGTTGGGGAGCTTTACCCTACAAGCCTATATCTGGCCCACGTTGCCAGGCGAAAAGCGTCAAAGCATCATCGCCTATTGGAGCGAGACAGCCAAGGAGGGGGTACGTCTCGAAATAGACAGCAAGGGAGCGTTATCTCTTGTCTTGGCAAGACGTCATGGCGTCGAAACAGTAGTTTCCACCGAAATTCCGCTTTTGACACGCGAGTGGTATTTGGTGTCGGCGAGTTTTGACTTTGAGACTGGTGACGTTTGCCTTTCGCAGAAGCCGCTGCATCGCTACCCTAAGATCAACGAAACGACGCTGGTGCGCACCACAGTTGATATAGGCCATCAATGGTCAGGGGCGGTTTTATCCATCGCGGCTCACTCGACAAAGGGGATTGGGAGCAACTATAGTGGATTCTTCAATGGCAAAATTGACCGCCCACGCTTAGCGCGACGCGCGTTGACCGCTGACGAAATCGTCGCTCTAGCCGCAGATCGGGTGCCAACAGAGCTCTCGCAAGACATCATCGGCTGCTGGGATTTCTCGATTGATCAAGGTACAAATCACATTCGCGATCTCTCGTTGTCCTTACGTCATGGCGAGGCCGTCAATCTTCCGGCTCGGGCAATGACCGGTCACAATTGGGTTGGCGGAAATAATGATTTCAATGTTTTGCCTGGGCAATACGGCGCGATCCATTTTCATGACGATGATATCTACGATGCGCATTGGGAAGTGGATTTTCAGTGGACAGTACCTGATTCGTTGCCGAGTGGATGCTACGCGATTAAGTTAGATAACGCTGACATACCAGGTTACATTATTTTCTTTGTCCGGCCACCTCGGCAGGGAGCGGGAAGACGCCCCAAGGTAGCGTTCTTAGCTCCGACAGCACATTATTTGGCTTATGCCAACTTCCGCCGTTTGAAGGAAAGCAATCTGACGTCGGAAGGTGGGCGTTTATGGCAATTCGGACCTGAAGAGGTGCTGTTGGAGCAGCGTTCCAATTTTGGAAATTCTCTTTATGAACGTCACACCGATGGCAGCGGCGTTTGTTATTCGTCATATCTGCGCCCTGTTCTCAACATGCGCCCAGACACGCGTTTGTCGAGCCTAGCTGGCGACGGTTATGTTTTGGCTTTTTTGCGTGATTGCGAAATGGATTATGACGTAATAACCGATGAAGATCTTGATCGCGAAGGGTGTGGATTGCTCGATCCCTATTCAGTGGTCATGACGGGCGGTCACCCAGAATATACCTCGAAGCGTATGTTGGACGGTTTGAGAGGGTTTCTGCAGCGCGGCGGCCGCTTGATGTATTTAGGCGGAAATGGGTTTTACTGGCGGGTAGCTTTCCATGACACTCTGCCGGGAGTTCTGGAAGTTCGACGTGCTGAAGACGGAGAACGCACCTGGGTAGCAGAGCCCGGCGAATATTACATGAGCTTTACTGGTGAATATGGCGGCTTATGGCGGCGCAACGGTCATGCTCCCAATAAGTTAGTCGGTGTCGGGTTCACGGCACAGGGATTTGACGCCGCAACTTATTACCGACGAAACTGCGATGCAGAAAACCCGCGCGCCCAGTTTGTATTTGCTGGTGTGGACGATGAAATCATCGGAGGCTTTGGTGTTGGCTTTGGCGGGGCGGCAGGTCAAGAGATCGATCGGTATGATCGTAACTTGGGTTCACCGCCGCATGCGCTGATCTTAGCAACTTCCAAAGGTCACACAGACCATACGTTACTCGCCCACGAAGACTTAAATCACACCGATTTAAGTGTTGGCGGGGTCGAAAACGAACTTGTGCGGGCTGATATGGTGTTCTTCGAAACGGGCTATGGCGGTGCAGTCTTCTCAAGCGGCTCCATATCTTGGGTAGCTGCGATGCCCTGGAATAATTTTGAGAACAACGTCGCAAAGATCACGCGAAATGTTTTGCAACGTTTTGTCGATGATGAACCTTTTGCGATGTTTAACGCCGCCGAAGCGAAGCCATAAAGGAGCCACGAGAGTTGCCTTTGGCGTGCACTAGTCTTACTGAGTCAGAAAGTCGCGGATGCGGGGGATTCGCGCTGGTCGC
>NZ_JBWKME010000132.1:0-19340 GCF_056431085.1 Mesorhizobium waitakense
GTCCGTCAGCACGAATCGTTCCATCCAAAGCTTGAATCACAATCCAATCTCAGGCGGAATCCTGAATCTCAACAAGCCTTAGGCCGATTTGGCGTGCGGCCTCGCCGCGGCCGCCGCCGCATGAAGCGGGCTGCTTGCCAAACCGATCCGAAAACCCGCGTAACCTGCTGTAAAGACCGGTTCGGCCGAGCCGAACCGCACCGATCCGTTTGGCGGCATCGCGAAATATTATTTTCCCAAAGCTGCGGGTTCTTGGATCCGGTTGGATTCCCAATTCAACGGTATGGCGGGATTGCAGGCAATCGCGCCTGACTGACGCGTTCCACATCAAGTCTGAGGTTTTCAGGCATCCCATGGCCTTCCACCTTTTTGTCCCCATCCTTGCCGGCGCGACGATCTCGAGCGGCTGCTGCGGCAGGTCGAGTTGCAGGCGACGGTGCGCTCACACCGGACCTTGCTGTGCGAGGACATCATGTCGCGCGATGTGACCAGGCGCGGTATTTGCTGCTTGATTACAACATCCGGTCGCTACCGGTCGTCGATCTGGAAGCGAGGCTGGTCGGCGCCGGGCGGGCTCAGGGAGCTGGCACGAGCGGCGGACGCTGTAATAAGCGTGACGTCGCCGGCGGCGACCGCTACGGCAAGCGCACCCGCGATGAGCCTGCTGCCGGTGCTCACCGACGGTCGCAGCCACGCCGCCATCATCGTCGATGACGACAGGCGCATCCTCGGCCTGATCACGCAGACCGACCTGCTGGCTGCAACCGCGCCCGCGCGGGCTGCAGACCAGCCGCAAGGTGCAGACAAGCCATTGGCGGCAGCGCTACAATAGTCGCCACCCCCGAAAAAAATGTTCGGGAAGCTTTCCCGGCAAGCCTGTCCAATGTTCGACCGGGTTTCGATCCGGAGCCTATATTTGTTTAGGCGACATTGCCCGCCGCCCGCTTCCGGCGACATACAGCTTGTCCGCGGAGGCCGAGGACATTGTGCAGGAGGGTCTATGCCAGGGACCTTTCGTCCATATCAATCCCGTTCGCGGCGAGCCTCGCTCGTGCCCATTGTCGAGTCGAGCAGGCGGAAATGTCGGCTGCTCGATGGGCTGAACTCCTCCCAAGCAGACCGGGCTTTCTCAACTTACCGGTCGCGCTCGCCGGCCCTACGTTTGGATTTTGGCTGGTGAAGGCGTCGCCGGACGTTCGGCTTGAGCGCGTTCCTGACGTCCTTGTCGGCGACCGTCAGATCGAACCATTGAGGATCGAAATGGCCACCGCACCACCGCCTCATGTCGCGATGCTCGGGATCTTCCCGGTCGGCCATGATGGCCAGGAAACTCTCAAAACCGCCGATGCCGCCGACATCTTCCGGTGGCCTGGCGTGGGCGCCGTCGATGCAAGCCGCTGTCCTCGGAATCGGATCGAGGGTGAGGAATTTCTCGATGGTGACTAGATGCTCCCAGTGATCGCCGAAGTCGTAGAGATAGATGAATGAGAGGCCTGGATGGTGCTCGAAATCAAGAAGCCGGACCTCATTTTCATCGAAGGAACGGGATCCGCCTTCATATTCCATCTCGCCAAGCTGTTCGGGATCGCCATAGGACAAACCGCCAACCCGAAACTCATGCAGGTGGTAGTTCCACCAGTTGAAGGCGGCCTGGATGACGAGATGCAATTGTCCAAGATGCCAGTTCCACGGAACGACCACGCGTCGCCAAACCGCCGGCTCGATGCCGGCGAGCTCGATCCTGATTTGTAGCGCATTGGGTTCCTGGAAAAGCATGACGTTACTTGGAACTGTTTTGCCTCAAGATTGTCAACCTCGGTGTCGCGCCACTTTCGAACGCAGTGTCGAAGTGCGTCCGACCGCGGTGAAGAGCAATTCGACACGCTTGGCCAGATTGCGCATCTCCTCTGGTACCCGGCAAATAGAGCATCGGCGTCGCTGGTTCGCGCGGCGACGCAAATCGCCCGACGCGACCAGCGGCACGCGCTTATCGGCGACCCCAGCCGCAGCACCGACCGCAGGTTAGGCGAGGCGAACGGACCCTCCTACCCGTTCTCCCGATGCAAGGTCCCCAGGCTTGCGAGACGTCGTTTCACTATAGACGGCGCACGCGGTCCGGTATCCGCTGCATCTCGCTTTCGCGCAGCGCGGCCGCGACCTCAACCGGCATGCCGTGCTGGGGATCGGTTTCGTGTCCGGCAGGGTCCCAGAGGTGGTCCCCCACAAACTTCAGCGCCAGGCTTTTCGAGGCCGGCCACGGGAAAGAGGCACCGGTCGCGGCCGGCGCCTAGGCCTCAAGGGTTCTCTTCGAATTCACAGAACGCCTACGTCAGGTCAAAGTCAGCTAGGCTGCGTATCGTTGCTGCAGGGCTTACCAGACCGCACTCAATGAGCCTCTCAGGAGTGAGAATCGTTATGTATGGTCGAATTGGTGGCTCTCTGCGCAGACTTGCGAGCAGCCCATATTTCATTTTCAAATGGAGAGCGGTATGGATGGTTCGCAGTTCAATCCTCGGCAGTTGAATCCGTTTGCATCAGGCTTCGCGCAGCAGAATACCGAGATGCCGGTTGGGCAACAGGCGGACGACTCGAGCCGGCAAGCGAGCTTTGAGCAGCAGCTGAGCCAGTTACAGCCCCCTTCGTCTGAGGAGGGCGGTGGAGGGATCCAGAGCGCGGGCTTGCGGGATAACCCGTTCAGTGGCCCGGAGGCGGCGCAAGGACCGGGTCCATGGCGCAATAGCGGTAGACAGCAACCGGAGTTTGCGGTGAATAAAGAGGTCCGCGTGGGCGCAAAGCGCGAACGCTTTGGGCCCTTTGCCGAGGACAAGGAGCTTGTTTCCACCTTCAAGAAAGCAGCCCGCGAAGCGCAGACGCACGAGAGGACTGTCAAGAGATTGGTAGGTGATCTGCACCATTTAAGCGGCTGGCTGTTCCAGGAAAATCGGGGCCCTATAACCGGCCGGTTTGACCGCGATTCGCCTGGCCATGCTTCTTTTGTCGCCGATGTGCGGGACTATCTGAAGGATGGTGGCCGCTTTGCTGTCGTTGCGCAGCTGAACAAGGTTGCCCCCGGGAGCCTTCCTTCACGAGACCAGCTAATTGGGGAGCTCCCTGCCGAAGACGCCGATCTCTTGGCAAGGTTCCGGGTAGGCGCCGAGCAGCGCAATGCCGCCAAAGGGGACATCAAAAACAGTCTTTCCAGATTTAGGGTGTTTGCTCGGTGGCTCCAAGCAAACGATAGGGACCCTCTAGCTTCTCTGTTGCGAGGCGGTTCGCTAGACAATGAAATTTCGGAGTACAGAAGCCTGGGGGGAGACCCTCAGAATCGCCTTAAATGCGCTCTGGCTAATCTCCCGCGGCTCTTGCCTGGGGGTGAAGAAGCCGAAGCGCCCGGATCCGAACCCCGTGGCATTGGGCGGCCCCGTCACCTGGCTCCTTATCCCGAAGACGGCCCCCTCATTGATGGTGCGCTCGGCCAAGCCTTGAACGATCTTAGGAACCCGACTGCGGCGCAGAGGCAGTTTGCCCAGAAGCGGGCTACACGTCTTCGTGCGCTGAGTGAGTGGCTTCAAAAAACGGGCAGGGGGGGGAGCATAGCTGGTCGACTTAACGGCTCTAACAATGAGCAGTTAACGCTGCGGAACGATGTGGAAGCGTTCAAACTGACTGGAAGCAGAGTACACGCTCCCGATTTGTCGCATCTTCGGAGCTACTTAAAACTCGTCGAGGCGAACCAAGGGTTGGGGCTGCAATCACATGAGCAGTCGGCTTTGCCAGCCGCGCAGACAGCTCGGCAGACCGGCGCGCTGAAGGAGCTCGCCTCGCTGCCCGCTACCCCGAGCGAGGGAGCTCGGGCCTTCTGGAGCCAGGCGATGCAAGAACCCCCGTCATCATCAACTGCCATGGCTCTCTCAGACGTCTTCCGTGAGGTCGCGGGGCGCGACGATGCTCACTTTGCGCCAGCGCACTCTGCCAGGGCCCGTTCTGACACCTACGGCGGTCTTGAGTCAATCGTTGATCTGAATGCGCCCACGCCATCCGAATTGCGCGACGATGCTCACTTCGCGCCAGCGCACTCTGCCAAGGCTCGCTCAGACACCTACGGGGGTCTTGAATCAATCGTTGATCTGAATGCGCCCACGCCATCCGAATTGCGCGACGATGCTCACTTTGCGCCAGCGCACTCTGCCAAGGCCCGCTCAGACACCTACGGCGGTCTTCCATTGGTTGATCTGACAAGGCCCACGCCATCCGGATTACGCGACGAGGTTAATTCTGTGCGGGCATTCTCGACCACCTCCTCCGATGCTCAGATCGGGGCTTTGGATCCGAAAGCCTCGTCCCACGACCGCGGGCTGGTGCTCGGGGACACGCAATGGCTGGGCGACAGGCATATCCTCACGGATTACCAGCTCCTGGCGCAGGAGTTGCAGGGGACCAATCCGAGTCTCGCCGCCCGGACGCGGTTCGTGGATCCCCTCGTAGCCTTTCAGCTGAACTGGGGCGACACGCTAAGTACATTCCACAGTATCGTCCATAATCGGCAGGGTAACGATACAGCCGACTTCCTGTTCCTGCCAGTGAATAATGCCCATGTTTCGGATCCTAATCAACGCGGCAGCCATTGGTCGCTGCTGTTCGTTGATCGCAGCGACCGGCAAAAGCCGGTCGCCTATCACTACGACTCCGCGCAAGGATACAACGCCCGGCCTGCAGAACAGCTCGCAGGACGGCTGGGCGCCCGCCTGGAGTCACCCCTCATGGCCCAGCAGCAGAACAGCTATGATTGCGGCGTCTTTGTCGTGGACGGTATGCGTGAGCTGGTTAGGCGATTGGCGCAAGGAGGGCATTCTATCCACCTGGACCAGCTCGTCGCCGATCGGCAGGCACTGCAAAACCGACTCAGGAGTTGATGTCGGCTTCTGCTGATAGAGCTGGCTGAGGCGACTCTCGCCGACACCAGCCAGCGAAGGACACGCGCGAATGCGAGCTTGAGAAGTTGCATGCTCAGATCGGCCAGCTGACGATCGAGCGTGATCTTAGACTAGCCCCGACCTGTACAGTCTGTTTTACAGAGGATTTCATAGCCATGTTCTTCCGGTCCTTGTTACTCGTCCGCCTCCTCGCCTTTGGCAGCTCAGCCGCCATCGTGCCCGGCACGCAAACTACCATGGCGCAGAATCTGTCCACTCCGTCGCCATGGCCGGACACGCCGACATCACGACTGGAAGCTCTTGCAGTCCTTCAAGCCCTGAATGCCGATCTCCTCAGCAATGCCAGTGCTACGCTGACACTTGATCGCTGGTGCGCAACACACAAGCTGGCGCCGGAAGGCTCGAAGATCGTGGCTCATCGTGTACATGGTCAAGACAAGCCGGCGGATGTCCATATCCGTAAGCTACTTGCCGTAGGCTCGGACGAACCCATAGCCTATCGGCGCGTTCGTCTGGCCTGCGGCGAGCACGTCCTGTCCGAGGCGGACAACTGGTACGTGCCGGCAAGGCTGACGGCCGAGATGAACAAGGCGCTCGATACGAGCGATATAGCATTCGGTCGAGCCGTTCAGGCTCTAAATTTCAGTCGCACGAACCTATCGGCGAAGCTGCTTTGGTCCCCTCTCTCGAAAGGATGGGAAATGCAAACCAGCCTGCCGGCTTCCGGTACTGGATCTCTTGTCCCTCCCCCTTTCCTTCTCGAACATCACGCCGTGCTCAAACTACCGGATGGCGTGCCATTCAGTGCATTGATCGAAAGCTATACCAGCCGCGTGCTGGATTTCCCGGCTCCGCGTCCGTTTTCGCAATAGGCACTCTCCTGCTGCGAACATGAGCCGTCGGTCGGGCACTGCCCGGAAATAAAAAGCCATGTAGTTCGAGCGATCTGAACGCGTATAGAGGTTGTTTCAGCACGGTGGAGACTGGCCACGATCCCGGATAGCTTGATCTCCGGCCGCCGCGTCGCCCGCGAACCCACTATTACATCCCATACATGAGGTTGCTGCTCCCATCGGCGGAATGAGGCCATCTGCCCTGGTTTGTCGAAGACCTAAGGAGAGCAGCGATGGAATATTACGTTGGAGTGGACGTCAGTCTCAAGAGCACGCACATCTGCATTATGGTCAGGATCGACAGGTGGTGTGGCGCGGGAGCGCGGACACGCAGCCGTCAATGATCGCGGAGCGGCTGAAAAGATGGAACGGTCATCTTGCGAAAGTCGGCCTTGAGACAGGCTCGATGACGCCTTGGCTCTACCACGAGCTGAAGGATCAGGGTTTTCCGGTCATCTGCATGGATGCGCGGCGTGCTGCAGATGCCCTGAAGGCGCGGCCTGAGAAGACGGACAAGGCGGATGCGCAGGCGCTTGCCGAGATACTGGCAAGCGGTTTGTATTCTGCGGTGCATGTGAAGACCATGGAAAGCCACCGGCTGAAGGCGTTGCTTGGCGCGCGTGAGCAACTGGTCAATGTCAAGCGCCAGCTTTACGGGCAGGTCCGTGGGCTCCTGCGCAACAGCAGCCAAATGTAGAGAACGCAGCAGCGAAATGTAGAGAACCATTGGTCATAATGATTGACCGACATGCAAAATCGCCGCGCGGGTGGTCGAGATGAAAACCCAGATCCGCCTGCACCTGCCGACCTCCTGCCCCGACCAGCGCATCCTGCGCATCGTCCTCAATCGCATTGCGCGGCTCGTGACATAGCCGACGGGGCGCAGACGTCCCGAAACAAACCCGCCGACCGCAACCTGCAAACCCAGCCCTCCATCACGACGGATCATCGCCGGCGCCTGACGAGGGTTGTCAAAACGCACCGAAACGGCGACCTGATCACCGCCTCAGGCCGCCAAAAGCTCATCGCCGTGCATCAAGGCGGCTAGCATTCGGTGGTTTTTGAAAGCAGCCCGTCTTGATTGACGGTCTTTCGGCAATTCCGGATCACGGTCCGATCCTCTGATCTCAGATTTGTCGGGTGCTACGTCGGGCATGACCGTCCCTCGAAGGGGCCCCCGGGCAGGCTCCCCGCGCCTCGTGGCCTCTTTTTTGCTGTCGCCTCTGCAAGCGTGAATCAACCCGGATCATTCGACCGGGTTGGCCGAACCTTGGCGCCTTCGGGAAATTGTCTTGCGCCGTACAGAGAGCGCAGCCCTTGTAGTTGGCCAGGGTCTGCAGAAAATCTAGCAGAAGGTGCTGTTTCAGTTCGTCCGGGATACCTCCGGACGCGTCGAATCCGAGAGCATAGCACCGGCCTTATGTCTTATCGATTGAACAGCGGCGCGTTCCCGCGTTTCAAATCTGAGCAATACCCAATGATTGCCCCATCGCACCTCGTCGTGCGTACGGTGGGTTTTACTCCCTGTGCTTTGGCCAGATGCTTGATCCGCCTGTCCAGAACAGCGGAGCAAAAGCCAATGACACCGACGAAGCTGCTGATTGGCCAGATCGTGGTTGTGTTTGCCATCGCAGTCCTCGGCGTATGGACGGCAACACAATGGTGCGCCCACATGCTGGGCCATCAGCCGCCACTCGGCGCCCCATGGTTTGTCGCGGCCGGCTGGGCAATCTATAAGCCGTGGAAACTTTTCGAATGGTGGTTCCATTTCGACGCTTACGCGCCAGAGGTCTTCGACAAGGCGGGCGCACTTGCCGGTGCCAGTGGCTTCCTAAGCTGTGGCGCTGCTATGGCCGGTTCACTTTGGCGTGCGCGGCAGCGTGGAGCGGTCACTACCTACGGCTCTTCACGATGGGCCGAAAAGTGGGAGATTGAGAAGGAGGGGCTATTCAGGACGGCCGGCGTTTTCCTTGGCAAATTGAAGGACCAGTATCTGCGCCATGACGGCCCAGAGCATGTCATGGCGTTTGCGCCAACACGTTCCGGCAAGGGTGTCGGGCTGGTTCTGCCAACCCTCCTTTCCTGGACCGGCTCGGCCGTCATTCACGACATCAAAGGTGAAAACTGGCAGCTGACCTCCGGCTGGCGCTCGAAGTTTTCACATTGCCTTTTGTTCAATCCTACCGATTCAAGGTCGGCGCGCTACAACCCGCTGCTAGAGGTACGCCAGGGCCTAGACGAGGTCCGCGACGTCCAGAACATCGCCGACATCCTCGTCGATCCGGAAGGCGCGCTGGAGCGGCGAAACCATTGGGAAAAGACCAGCCACTCACTGCTGGTCGGCGCCATCTTGCACGTGCTCTAC
This sequence comes from Mesorhizobium waitakense, assembly GCF_056431085.1. NCBI lineage: Bacteria > Pseudomonadati > Pseudomonadota > Alphaproteobacteria > Hyphomicrobiales > Phyllobacteriaceae > Mesorhizobium > Mesorhizobium waitakense. The sequence continues at coordinate 8,193 of NZ_JBWKME010000132.1, forward strand.
GCCGAAGAGGAAAAGACGCTAGCCCGTGTCGCTACCTTCCTCTCGGACCCACAGCGCTCGTTTGCTGCAACGCTGCAACGGATGATGACCACCAACCATCTCGGAGCTAGTGAAAAGCCTCAGGTCCATCCTGTCGTGGCCTCGGCGGCTCGTGAGGTGCTGAACAAGTCAGAGAATGAGCGTTCAGGCGTTCTCTCGACCGCCATGTCATTTCTCGGGCTCTATCGCGATCCGACCGTAGCTGCGGCAACATCGGCTTGCGACTGGCGCATTGCTGACCTCATGGATGCAGAGCGACCAATGTCGCTTTATCTGGTCGTGCCGCCATCGGACATCTCACGTACCAAGCCGCTGGTGCGACTGGTGCTCAATCAGATCGGCCGGCGGCTCACCGAGCGGCTGGAGGGCGATCCAAAGAAGAGCCGCAAACATCAACTGCTCATGATGCTCGACGAATTTCCGGCGCTCGGACGGCTCGATTTTTTCGAGACTGCGCTCGCCTTCATGGCCGGCTACGGCATTCGCGCCTATCTGATCGCGCAATCCTTGAACCAGATTTCAAAAGCCTACGGCGAGAACAACGCCATTCTCGACAACTGTCATGTGCGGATTGCCTTTTCGTCCAATGACGAGCGCACGGCAAAACGCATCTCCGATGCGCTCGGCACGGCGACGGAGCTCAGATCCATGCGCAACTATGCCGGCCATAGGCTGGCGCCCTGGCTTTCCCACGTCATGGTCAGCCGCCAGGAAACGGCACGACCTCTGCTGACGCCCGGGGAGGTAATGCAGTTGCCGCCGTCTGACGAACTGGTGTTGGTTTCAGGGCTGCCGCCGATCCGTGCCAAGAAGTTGCGCTATTACCAGGATCAGAATTTCACCGAACGGTTGCTGCCTTCGCCACTGCTTCGGGACGGTCCTTACGCTGATTGCCCTGCGTCGCGTCTGGATGATTGGAGCGGACAGGTGTGCGGCGTTGATCGCCGTCTTGTTCCCGGCGACGAAAGCGGCGTGGCAACCGAAAACGACGGCGGTGTTCAGCAGCAGCGTCATCCAGGTCTGCCCGATGAACACCCCGTCGTCTCTCAGCAGCCGGATCAGGACGATCTCTTCAAGCCCACCGACGATGACAGCGAGGCGCTCCCCGACAAGCTCGTTATGGACCGGATTTCCACTGCCGCGCGTGCCTACGGCATCAACGAGGGAAGGGGCGACGACAAGGACATCGTGCCCGGCTTCTGAACCCCACTTCGAGTTGGGCGCACCTCAGCGTAGATAACGGCCATACGCGATTTCGGGCACCTCGACGATGCTTGTTCCGTCGCCGGTGCAGCAAGCGTCGGTCAGCCGGAACGAGCCGCATGAAGCCCCACCGCATCCGTCATCAGTTTCTGCTTGAACCCGGGCTGAGCGAGAAGCTGGACAACCTCAGCCGCGATCCATCGACCACCAAATCCGCGGTCGTCGCGAAGGCGGTTGAGGCCTTCATAGAGCGGCGGGGCGAGAACGATCTCGACCAGCGCTACGGCAAGCGGCTCGATCGTCTGTCCCGCGAGCTCGATCATATCAGGCGCGATGTCGAGATGGTTCTGGAGAGCCTGGCGCTCTTCATCCGTTTTTCGATCACGCTTCATGCCCACACGCCGGTTCCGGACAGGGCGACGCAAGCGATTGCCCAGGAGCGTTTCGACAAATTCGTCGAGCAGGTCGGTCGCCAGATCGCCTCCGGGAAAAAATCGCTTGGCGAGGCCAATGGCGGGGGAAGGGAAGGATGAGTTCTCATCCCGAGGCCGACCATCGCCGCCGCGCCATGCTGCGCACCGCCATGGGCCCAGCGATCACCGAAGCCCTAGCCGATCCATTGGTCATCGAGGTGATGGTCAATCCCGACGGTGCGCTGAGGCTCGACCGGCTGGGCGAGGGGCGGGTCGACACCGGCGTGCACATGCACCCTTCCGAGGCGGAGCGCATCATTCGCCTGGTCGCCTCCCACGTGCGCGCCGAAGCGCATGAGGACAATCCGATTGTCAGCGCCGAACTGCCTTCGGGCGAGCGCTTCGAGGGTCTGCTGCCGCCGGTCGTGCTGGCACCATGCTTTGCTATCCGTAAACCGGCCGCAAAGCTCTACACTCTGGCCAACTACGTGGCCGACCGCATCATGTTGCCGCTGCAGGCCGATGCGCTGAAAAAGGCGGTCCGCGAGCGGCGCAACATTCTGGTCGCCGGCGGCACGTCGTCGGGCAAAACAACCCTTGCCAACGCGCTGCTGGCCGAAGTCGCCGAATGCGACGAGCGGGTGATCCTCATCGAGGACACGCGCGAACTGCAATGCGCGGCGAAGGATTGCGTTGCCTTACGAACGAGGCGGGGTTCGGTAACGCTTGCCGATCTCGTGCGCTCGACGCTGCGGCTTAGGCCCGACCGGATCATCGTCGGCGAAGTCCGGGGTGCGGAAGCGCTCGACATGGTGAAGGCATGGAACACAGGGCATCCCGGCGGCATCGCCACGGTTCACGCCAATTCGGCGCGCTCCGCGCTCTATCGCATCGAGCAGCTCGCGCAGGAAGCCGTCGTCACCGTTCCCCGCCGCCTCATCGCCGACGCCATCGATCTGATCGTCTTCATCGCCGGGCGCGGCTCGTCGCGCCGCATCGACGCGATCGCCGAGGTCACCGGTCTTGACGGCAGCGGCGATTACGCCGTCACCCCGCTCACGCTTCCGCAACTCCAGCAGCTCTGAAAGGTCATCTCATGCGCAAGAAGCTTCGCTTTCTTTCGTCCGCCGCGTTCGCGTTTTTTCTCACGGCACCGGCTTTCGCCGCGGGCTCCGGCATGCCCTGGGAGCAGCCGCTGCAGCAGATACTGGAATCGGTGCAAGGGCCGGTCGCCAAGATCGTCGCGGTGATCATAATCATCACCACCGGCCTGACGCTTGCCTTCGGTGATACGGCGGGCGGCTTCCGCCGGCTGATCCAGATCGTCTTCGGTCTGTCGATCGCCTTCGCGGCATCGAGCTTCTTTCTCTCCTTCTTCTCCTTCGGCGGTGGGGCACTCGTCTGATGGCCAGCGGAGAGCAGCATATTGAGGGCTTCGAGGTTCCTGTTCACCGGGCATTGACTGAGGCGATCCTGCTGGGCGGTGCGCCTCGAGCGGTTGCGATCCTCAACGGCACGGTGGCTGCGGCCCTCGGTCTTGGCCTGCAGCAGTGGATCGCCGGGCTGGTACTCTGGATTGCCGGCCACACGCTCGCGGTCTTTGCCGCGCGCCGGGATCCGGACTTCGCGAGCGTGCTTGTCCGTCATCTTCGCATGAAGGGATGGTTTGCATGCTGAACCTTTCGGAGTATCGCGGCAAAGCCGACCGGCTTGCCGACCATTTGCCTTGGGCCGCACTGGTCGCGCCGGGCATCGTGCTCAACAAGGATGGCAGCTTTCAGCGGACGTTGCGGTTCCGGGGTCCCGATCTCGAAAGCGCGACCGAAGCCGAACTCATCGGGATCTGCGCACGGGCGAACAATGCGCTCAGACGCCTTAGCTCCGGCTGGGCATTGTTCTTCGAGGCGGAGCGCATAGAAGCGCTGGGCTATCCGCATTCGCGGTTCCCCGATGCGGCGTCGTGGCTGGTCGACGAAGAACGGCGCGGGGCCTTCGAGGGCAAGGTCGCGCATTTCGAGAGCCGCTATCAACTGACCTTGCTGTTCATGCCGCCGCCGGACGGCCAGGCGCGGGCGGAAAGCGCGCTGGTCGACTCTCATCATTCCGAAGGCGAAAGAGACTGGCGCCAGGAGCTGGCGCGGTTCCGTGACGAGACCGACCGGGTTCTGGGTCTACTGTCGGGCTTCATGCCGGAAATGCGCGCCCTCGATGATGCCGAGACGCTGACTTACCTGCACGGCACAATCTCGACCCGCCGCCATCCAGTCGCCGTACCGGAAACGCCTATGTATCTGGATAGCATGCTGGTCGATGCGCCGCTCACCGGCGGCTTGGAGCCGATGCTGGGTGAGCAGCATCTTCGCACACTTACCATCCTCGGATTCCCGAACCTCACGCGGCCCGGAATTCTGGACGCACTCAACAACCAGGATTTCGCTTATCGCTGGGTGACGCGCTTCATTCCGCTCGACAAGACGGAAGCCACCAAGACGCTGACGCGATTGCGCCGGCAGTGGTTTGCCAAGCGCAAATCGATCGTGGCTATCCTGCGCGAGGTCGTGACCAACGAACCCGTTCCTCTCATCGACAGCGACGCCGACAACAAGGCACTCGATGCAGACGAAGCACTTCAAGCACTGGGCGGCGATCATGTCGGGTTCGGCTATCTCACCACTACTGTGACGGTGTGGGACGAGGACCACCAAGCCGCCGAGGAGAAACTTCGCGCGGTCGAGCGCATCGTCAACGGACTTGGCTTCACTACGATCCGTGAAAGCGTTAATGCCGTGGAAGCGTGGCTCGGCTCGTTGCCTGGTCATGTCTACGCCAACGTTCGCCAGCCGCTCATTCACACACTGAATCTTGCCCATCTCATGCCGCTGTCATCGGTGTGGGCCGGGCCGGCGACGAACGAGCATCTCGCCAATGTTACCCAGACCGAAGCCCCGCCGCTTCTCGTTGCCGAGACCAGCGGGTCGACTCCGTTCCGGCTTTCCACTCATGTCGAGGACGTCGGCCACATGCTGATCGTTGGACCGACCGGCGCCGGCAAGTCGGTTCTGCTAGCACTGATCGCTTTGCAGTTCCGGCGCTATGCCGGCGCGCAGGTCTATGTCTTCGACAAAGGCAATTCGGCGCGTGCGGCGACACTTGCGATGGGTGGAGAGCATCATGTGCTCGGCGCGGACGGTGCGTTTGCCTGCCAGCCACTGCGAAACATCAGCGACCAGGCTACCCGCGGTTGGGCGGCCGAATGGATTGCAGGTCTGATTGCCCATGAGAGCGTCACCGTCACACCGGAGGTGAAGGAGGCAATCTGGTCGGCGCTCAACAGCCTTGCCACGGCGCCGACTCAGGAACGCACGCTGACCGGCCTGTCGGTCCTGCTTCAGTCCAATGCGCTCAAGTCTGCGTTGATGCCCTACACGCTCGACGGTCCCTTCGGCCGGCTGCTCGATGCCGATATCGATCGGCTGGCCTTATCGGATGTGCAATGCTTCGAGACCGAGGAGCTGATGCACAGCCAAGGCGCTGTCCTGCCGGTGCTCACCTATCTTTTCCATCGCCTCGAGGAGCGGTTTGACGGGCGGCCGACGCTGCTCATGCTCGACGAGGCGTGGGTCTATCTCGACAACCCGCTTTTTGCCGCCCGCATCCGCGAATGGCTGAAGGTGCTGCGAAAGAAGAACGTGTCGGTTGTCTTCGCCACCCAATCGCTTGCCGACATCGTGGGCTCTGCAATCGCGCCCGCAATCATCGAGAGCTGCCCACAGCGTATTTTTCTTCCCAATGATCGTGCGGTGGAGCCGCAAGCGCGGGCAGCCTACGAACGCTTCGGTTTGAACGAGCGGCAGATCGAACTGATCGCTCGCGCCACGCCGAAGCGGCACTATTACCTGCAGTCGCGCCGCGGCAACCGTCTTTTCGAGCTCGGGCTCGGCCCGATCACACTCGCGCTGTGCGGTGCTTCCGATCCGGCCACGCAGACCCTTATCGAAAGGGTCCTGTCCGAGCACGGACAGGACAGCTTTGCCTCTCGTTTCCTGAATGCACGCGGCCTGGATTGGGCTGCCGAGCTTCTCCAGCAATTCCCTCAACCAGACACGGAGCAATCGTCATGATGGGACGCCGCCTTTTCACCAGCCTGATCACCGTTTCCCTGATCGCCAAACCGATGGCCGACTACGTCCAGCCAGCCTACGCCCTCATCGTGTTCGATCCGTCGAACTATACCCAGAACGTGCTAACGGCGGCACGCTCGCTGGAGCAGATCAACAACCAGGTCCAATCGCTTCAGAACCAGGCGACCATGCTGCAGAACATGGCGCGCAACCTTCAGCATCTGGATTTTTCTTCCGTTGGCCAACTCACCGGTGCGCTCCATCGCATCGACGGGCTGATGGATCAGGCGAGTGGCCTGAGCTTTGATCTCGACAAGCTTCAAGACCAATGGCGCAATCAATACCCGGAAAGCTATGACGCGACGATAAAGGTCAGCGATGTGGCGGGCGCTGCACGCGAGCGCTGGCAGAGCGCCATGCAGGCGTTTCGCCAGACCATGGGTGTCCAGTCGCAGATCGTCGAGAACGTCCGCGGCGACGGTGACCTGCTTACCGATCTCATCAACCGCAGCCAGGGCGCGGCCGGTGCGCTTGAGGCAAGCCAGGCAACCAACCAGTTGATCGCGCTTTCGACCAAGCAGCAGATGCAGATTCAGACGCTGCTCGCGACGCAGTTTCGAGCTGAAGCCGAGGATGCCGCTCGCAAGGCACAATCCGAGGAGGCCGCCCGCGAGACAACCGAGCGCTTCCTGGGCACCGGCACAGCCTATCCCGGCAACTGATCACCATTTCTTCACGACGAGGAAGGCGGCATGAACGACCTTGGGGTCATCGATCGCTTCATGGAGACCTTTGTCCGCTATATCGACAGCGGGTTCGGTCTGCTCTCGGGCGATGTCGCCTTCCTCACCACGACCCTGATCGGCATCGACATCACACTTGCCGGCCTGGCCTGGGCACTCGGCGGCGAACCCAACGTTCCCGGCCGGCTCATCCGCAAGGTACTCTATGTCGGCGTGTTCGCCTTCATCCTGAACAATTTCAAGAACCTTGCCGACATCATCTATCGGTCCTTTGCCGGTCTCGGCATCAACGCGTCCTCTGGCAATCTCTCCGCCGACAATCTTTTGCATCCGGGCCGCATTGCCGCGACTGGTTTCGAGGGTGCCTGGCCGCTGCTCGATCAGGCAAGCCAGCTCCTGGGCTTCCCAGAAATCTTCGGCAATGCGCTCACCATCTTCGTGCTGCTTGTGGCCTGGTTCCTGGTCATCATCGCCTTCTTTATTCTTTCCATCCAGCTCTTCATCACCATCCTCGAGTTCAAGCTCACCACTTTGGCGGGCTTCGTTCTGGTTCCATTCGCACTCTGGAACCGTTCGGCGTTTCTGGCCGAGCGTGTGCTCGGCAATGTGATCTCGTCGGGCATTAAGGTGATGGTGCTCGCCGTCATCGTGGGCATCGGCTCCACGCTCTTCGGCGAGTTCGCTTCCGCGCTGCAAGGCAAGGAGCCGGACCTGGCCGCCGCCATGTCACAAGTTCTTGGTGCGCTGTCGCTGCTTGGGCTCGGCATCTTCGGGCCAGGCATCGCTTCGGGCCTTGTCTCTGGCGCGCCGCAGCTTGGCGCTGGCGCCGCACTCGGAACCACTGCGGCTGCCGCCGGCGCATCACTCGTTGCCGGAGGCGCGGCATTTGCCGGCGCGCGCATGGCAACCGGCGGCAGTCTCGCCGCAGTCCGTGCGGGCACCTCGATGGGATCGGCTGCTTCCACGGCTTGGCAGCTGGGGCGCGCAACCTCGCTCGACTCTGGCCTGTCCGGTGTAGCTGCTGGACTGCAGGGTGTGACCAGTGCCGCCGGTGGCGCCGCGATGCGAGCTGCACGATCTGCCGCGGGAACGTTCGGGCGCAGCGCCGACGCCGGCCGCGAAGCCGCCTGGACCGCGACTGGCGGTACGCCGACCGCGTCAATGGCCGGAAGCCCAGCCGGTACAGCCACTGATGCCGCTCCCAATTGGGCAAGGCAATTGCGTTCCGAACAGACCGCCCGCGCTCATCGACACGCCGCAGTGCAGGCGGTCCGTGATGGCGACAGGCCGGGTGGCAGCGCCAATCCCTCTCTCAATGACAAGGACGACTAGATGCTCTTCAAGCGACCCGTTCAACGTTACGGCAAGACACCCGAACCGGTCACGCCGTATCAGAAAGCCGCCCAGCTCTGGGACGAGCGTATCGGCTCATCTCGGGTGCAGGCCCGCAATTGGCGGCTCATGGCCCTGGGCTGTCTCGTCTTGGCGACTGGACTTTCCTGCGGACTTGTATGGCAGTCGATGCAAAGCCGCGTCGTGCCGTACGTCGTCGAGGTTGACCGTTTTGGTGAGGCGCGCGCCGTCGCGCCGGCAATCCAAAACTACCAGCCCAACGATGCCCAGATCGCCTGGCACCTCGGCCGCTTCATCCAGAATGTTCGCTCTGTTTCGACCGATCCGGTGCTGGTGCGGCAGAATTGGCTGGCGGCTTACGACTTTGCCACCGACCGCGCCGCTCTCTTCCTCAATGAGTACGCCAAGGCAAACGACCCCTTCGGTCAGATCGGCACGCGCAGCGTGTCGGTGCAGGTGACCAGTGTCGTCAGGGCCTCCGAAAGCTCTTTCCAGGTCAAATGGACCGAGCAGGTGTTTGAGCGCGGCAGCCTGGCCAGCACGACGCGCTGGACCGCGATCCTTACGATCATGATCCGACCGCCAAACAACACGGACCAGCTACGCAGCAATCCGCTCGGTGTCTTCATCAACGCCATCGACTGGTCGCGTGAGCTCGACAGTGCGGCGCCGACATCCGTTTCCCCGAAGGAGTCCTCCGATGACAAATAGAGCCCCATCGTTCCGTGCTGTGCTGATGTTGTCGGTCTCAGCAGCAGTCTTATCAGCGTGTGCATCGAAACCAGTGCCGCCGCCTCAGATTTCCTATGACGCTGCCGACTTCAAGCCAACTGCAATTGAGAAGGCGCCGGAGAACCAGGTCAAAATCGTCGAGGTGCCGAAGCCACTGCCGCTGCCTGGCCAGTTGCAGCCCGAACCGGGCAAGGTGGTGGAAGACAAGCGCGCTCCAGAAGAACGCGTCGCAGATGCCAACAAGGCGGCCACGCAGCAACCCACCAGGTATGGCTATGTTAACGCGGTGCAAGTCTATCCCTTTGCGGATGGCGCGCTTTATCAGCTCTATGCCGCGCCGGAGCGAGTCGTCGACATCGCCCTGCAGTCAGGGGAGAAGCTGACATCCGTGTCGGCCGGCGACACGGTGCGCTGGGTCATCGGCGATACCGTCAGCGGCACCGGTAACAACCAGCGCACCCATGTGCTGGTAAAACCCTTCGCGCCGGGGCTCAGCACCAATCTGGTCATCACAACGGACCGGCGGACCTACCATCTGCAACTTCAAAGCACTGAGAAGACCGCAATGGCGGCAATCTCCTGGACCTACAGCGAGGACCAGATCATCGCGCTGCGCCGAAGCAACGCTCAAGCCGAGGCTGCCACGTCGGTTGCGTCGAATGTGGCACTGGACAACATTCGCTTTCGCTATTCGATTACTGGCGACACCCCGGCCTGGAGACCGAAGCGCGCCTTCGACGATGGCAGCAAGGTTTATATCGAATTTCCGGGTCGCATCGATCAGGGCGAAGCACCACCACTCTTCATCGTCGGTCCTGACGGAACTAGCCAGCTCGTCAACTACCGCATGCGCGGCAACTACTACATCGTGGACCGCCTCTTCGCCGCAGCCGAGCTGCGCCTCGGTGCGAAGCAGCAGCAGGTGGTGCGCATTGCAAGGACCGACGGCCGGCAACCGCCGCGGCGGATGACACTCTTTCCACGTCTTGGCAGGTGAGGGGAGCACTCATGACCGATACTTCCCGACCCGATGCGCGGCCAAAACTCGATCCCGAGCAGTTGCAGTTGCGGGCTTCCCCCCGCCGCGCTGTGCGGTTCAGGCGCGGCGTGATCATTGCTATCGCTGCACTCGGATCTGGCGCCATATTCGGCGTTACCATGATGGCGCTCCAAGGACCGGCTTGGCGTATCAAAGAGCAGGCGGTAGACCTGTACAATACCGAGCGGAAGCCAACCGCCGAAGGACTTGAAACGCTTCCCAAGGATTATTCCGGGATCACGCCGAAGGCTCCGGTGCTTGGGCCACCATTGCCGGGCGATCTCGGCCGCCCCATCCTCGAACGTCAGCGCCAGCTCGGCATCGCGCCGGGGCAGGAGGCATCGGCCGAGGAACAGCGCCTCGCCCAGCAGGCGATCGCGGCGCGCGAGTCGCAAGTCATGCTCAGGATCGAGAATCGGCTCGAAACGTCGCCTGTTGCAGGCACAGGGCCAAGTAAGCAGCAGCCGTTTGAGGCGCTCGCACAATCCGATGCGACACGCCAGTCGGCTTCGGTGGCGACGACCGAGGGTGACCAAAACAACCAACAGCGCAAGCTCGATTTTATCAACCAGAAAAACGCCAGTGGAATCTACAATCCGCATGCGCTGCAGACGCTGGCTTCCCCATATCAGCTCATGGCCGGCAGCGTGATCGCCGCTAGCCTGATCACCGGCATCAATTCCGACTTGCCAGGTTTGGTCGTCGCGCAGGTCACCGAGAATGTGCACGACACGGTCACGGGCCACGCCTTGCTCATCCCGCAGGGGTCAAGGCTGATCGGCACCTATGACAGCGTCGTCGCTTTTGGCCAAAAACGCGCGCTGCTGGTTTGGCAACGCATTGTGATGCCTGACGGCTCGTCGATCGAAATCGACAATCTGCCTGCCACAGACACCGCCGGCTATGCGGGACTTGAGGACAAGGTGGATTTCCACACATGGCAGCTGATCAAGGGCGTTGCGCTAGGCACTCTACTGGGCGTCGGCACCGAGCTGAGTTTTGGGGAAAACGAAAGCGATCTTGTCAAGGCAATCCGGGAATCCACTCAGCAGAACGTCAGTCAGGCCGGCCAGCGCATCACCGAAAAGAACCTGAACATCCAACCCACCATCACCGTCCGTCCCGGTTGGCCACTGCGCGTCATCGTACATAAGGATCTCGTGCTGCGGCCGTATTCGGGTTGAACAGGAGTAGTCATGGCCAACCTGAAACTCGGGAAGCTTCCGGACCGGACCCCTTCCAAGATCACCATCACTGTAAGCGCCGGCCTGGGCCAAGCACTGAACGACTATGCGGCGCTTTACCGCCAGACCTATGGCGAGTCTGAAACGGTGGCCGAGCTCATCCCGTTCATGCTGGCGGAGTTCCTGGAAAGCGACCGCGCGTTTGCCAAGGCCAAAAAGGACGGCATGCCAACCTCAGACACGTCGGAGAAATCACGGCGCCAATCAACGCCTAGTACCTCTGCACAGAGGTTATGACGGGTTGAACCGGCTGAAGTTTGG
>NZ_JBWKME010000133.1:0-1073 GCF_056431085.1 Mesorhizobium waitakense
ACCTCATGTTGGACGAGTATCGCAATAACCTGGCGAGAGATTTATTGCTTTGCGCGGCAACCGCCACTGGCGCCTCACAGGTCGGCATGCGGGCAGGACGGGATGAGGTGGCTATGAAGGATCGACTGGATGACATTCTTCAACCGCGATCTTTGCCGGACGATCTGATTGCGCCGCGTCACTTGCCGGCGCAGCGCCTGTGTCGGCTCGTCCGGAATCCAGACTTCTGGCAGGAAGCCTGCTGTCGCCAGAACGCCGGCATCGATCGTATCCGTCTTGATCTTGGCATAGGCAATGATGCGCACCTGCTTCGGGTTTGCGATCACCACTTCTGTACGTGCGGCGCGACAACCGCGGCGGCCGAGGACGCGTTGGCAGTGGCCTCTATCACCACGATGTCGCTCGGCGCCAGCTTTGCGGCAAACGCCTCTAGCAGTCGCGCCGCATGTCGACACGGCCCAGCCGCCTGAGCCTGCCGTCCTCCCACGCCACCGCCTCGGCGAAGGCGCGGTGGATATCCAGTCCGATGATGCACATGCCTGTTGCCTCCTTTCTGGCTCGGTCAAGAACGGGAGCTGGCGGGCAACACGACATCTACTGATCCGCGCTCGCAGCGCATCCGGGAAAGTCGCGAGGGGCGGCCATGTAACGAGCTCGGGCTCTCAGCCAACGGTCTAAAGACGGCCTGCCCGCACCTTCGTGCTCCCGGTGCCCCAGGTCCCGGATGGGCTCACCATAAGGCCGTTCCAAACAAAGAAACAGCAGGACGAATAGGCACCGCAGATCACATACCGGATAACGGCCAGGTCGAAAGAATGAACCGGACTATCAAGGATGCCACCTACTACGAGAGCCACGATCAGCTTCGCCAGCACCTTGCAGACTTCGTCTCCGCCTACAACTTCGCTCGTAGGCTGAAGACCCTCAACGGCCTCACGCCTTACCAGTTCATCTGCGAAGCTTGGGCCACAGAACAACAACGCTTCAAGCTAAATCCGCTCTAGCAAAATGCCGGGACTAAACACAAGGCTATGAGCAACTTGCGGGCGAGCGCTACGATCATCTTCGTTTTG
>NZ_JBWKME010000134.1:0-49326 GCF_056431085.1 Mesorhizobium waitakense
TCGGAGATGCTCCAAAATCACAAAAGAGTCAGCACCCGAGACCGTTGGTATGACGTGTCGTCTGGCACGCCCCGCCGAAACTTCCTGAGCAGGCATCAAGTGCGGCCTGCGACGCGTCCTCCAGCGTGTCGCCGAATTCCAGTTGATAGCGGGACGCTTTGCTGACCGGTTTGACACGGGCCACGGCGGCACAAGTATCGCGGAAGACCTGCGCAACGTTGCACCGGGTTCCGTTGCTGAAGCGGCGACATTCCGCCATGGCAGCGTCACTCGCGAGCTCATAACTCGCGTAACCGCCCTCGGTCAGGATCACGACGCCGTTCCTTGCCACCGCGATGGCGCCGAAAGCACCCTGCGGCGTTGGCTCGGCAATGCCGAGCAGGTTGGATTGCACCTGACTTGTGGTTTGGCTCGCAGCCAAGCCTGCGATCTGGTTCTGAAAGTCCTGGATGCGCTTGTTGAGGCCTACCTCGGCTGAATCCCGGACGGCAATCTGCGTCTTCAGGTCGTCGATCACCCTCTCCAAGCTATCGTTTTCGAGCTTCATCTCGTCGCGAGCGGCCGTCATTTCGGCCGATTGGTTGGTGAGCGACGCGACCTGGCCCGGCTGGGGGGCCGGGTTTTGCTGCTGCGCAAGCAGCGTTGTTAGCCTTGCGCGGTCGGCGTTGGCCGCATCCAGCTGCAACAGCAGATTGTTGGTGTTGGCGGGGGTGGGGCCGGTCTGCTGGACCAACTGGCGCTTGAGGTCAAGAATCGTATTGCGCAGATCGTCCCTCTCTGACGTGAGGGCCGCCACCTTCCGGTTCAACGGTCCAATCTGCGCCTGCAGCGAATCAGCGAACGGGTCGGTGACGACCGGCGAGGCCGTTTGCGTGCGCGCCACCTCATTTGCGAGGGCCTCGCGATCGGTTACGAGGGCTTGGCGGTCCGCGCTCAGCCGCGCCTCGGCTACTGTGAGAGCCTGCTCGCGCTGCTCCAGTTGTGTGAGACGGGCCTTGTCTTCAGCGTGATCCATCAATGCCCCGGTCGTGTCGGCCACCCAGGTCCAGGACAATGACAGCGCATGCCCTGCCGACGTCGTGGCGTCATTGAACCGGCGATCGAGCGCGTAAAAATTGACAATCGCGGGTGCCACCAGCAGCAGGACCACGCACGCGGTGCCTGCCATTCCGACGCGCCGCATGTTCACTTTCGCGCCGAGCTTCGCGCCCGCCCGCCGTGTTGCGCGAAGGGAGCGTGACGTTACGGCACCCAGTTTTAACCACAGCGGTGATGGCGGTGCATTTCCAGCTAAGGGGTCTGAAAACCCCAAGCTGCGGGAGCGTGCAACGGGGCCGCTGACTTCGGCATCACCGGCCGGTTCCAGGTGCGCCGGCTTTGCGGGTTCGGATGCACGCGCATCCAAGGCCTTGAGCCGTGCCTGGAGCGTGGGGTGGGTGGAAAAGAGGTTGCCGAACGCCGCGCCCCGGAACATCAGGTAGCCGTAGTGGTGCTCCTGCGCCGTCGGCTTGGCCGTCATTCCATGGATGCGCCGGAGGGCGCCGGCCATAGCCTCGGTCGATGTCACGTGTGCTCCGACCGCATCGGCATGGAACTCGCGGTTGCGGGAAATCCCCTTGGCGACAAGCTCTGACGCGACGAACACGGTTTTGCGAACAACGACGCCGGTCCCCCACGCGAGATGCGCGTTCAGTCGCGCGTTGGCCCGTTTCTTCGAGGCGGATGCGGCCATGACCATCCCAAACACGGTCAGGATGTTCACCACGCCGACCAGCATGCGCTGGAAGCCCTCGGCAAACTGCATCCGCGCTATGTCTTTGTGCAGGATGTGACCCAGTTCATGCCCGATAATCGCGTCCAGCTCGTCCTTGTCAAAATCGAACAGCGGTTTGCCGATAACCACCATGGACGACTTCTGTCTTGCACCCATCGCAAAGGCGTTCATGACGTTCGTGATCCCGACGGCAGGCCTCGGAAGGTTGAGCCGGTCCGAGAAGGCATGCACCCGCACGGCCAGCCAGTGGTCATCCGCCACGGGAACCACCCCGAAGCTGGTGCTGACATCACCGGAGGCGCGGGCGATGTAGCGACCGCCAAACATCAGGCCCAGGACGGACAGGGCCATTCCAACGAGCATCGGATAGTGGGCGTACTCGGTTCTCAGATACCAGTCGAACGGCGCCCATCCCCTGTACCACAGCATCAAGGCCAGCCACGTTATCACCTGGCAAGTCAGGACCAGGATGCCGCATAGCAGCAATGCTGTCGGCCACCATGAGCGGTTGCGGGGTTTGAGGTGCACGCCCGGGTCGGCGGAACGGTCCGAGAATCCAAGGAATGCGGCTACGTGCGGGGCGAAACGCAGGAGGAGCAGGCGACCCAGCCGGATATAGGCACGGAGCTGGTAGAAGATCAGCGCAAGCTCGGCGGTCCACGCGGTCCATGAATAGGTCCACCGCGGCCACGGCACCAAAGCCCACGCGAGTGACACCATGTTGATTTCGTAGATGCTGAGCGCGATCCATGCGACGCGCAAAACCGTGACCACAAGGACCGCCTTGAGCAGCGGCCGCAACCTTGTTTCCATGCCAAAAATCGAAGTTGCCAGCGTCATGGTTGAGGCTCCGCCATGGTGCCGATCCGGTTCCGGCACGTCTCGCTCTCGGTGTAGGACACCAGCCGTGTTTTGAAGGGGCGCGCGCCGCGTGCGTAGTTGATACTCCAGCGCCAGCCGTTACGCTGCCAGCCGGAGAGCAGTTCCATGATTTCATCCGGCGTCATCAGCGGCCGCCCTAGGAACTGGACGGTTTCGTTGCCGGAGGTGCCGGTGTTCACCGAGGCGTCCCCGTACCAGCGTTCCAACTGGGAAGACCCGCTGTGGCCGCTGGAGCTGCTCAGATAAGCGAGCGTTTCGTGGCCCAGGTACTTGCCGATCAGCTCCCCGGTGATGGGATCGTCGATACCGAAGAACTGTTTGACGGAGCAGTTGAGAAACGGCTGCCAGCTGTCGCCCGGATAATGCTCCTGGAGGGACATGACATCCTGAAGGAAGAACCACAGGCGAACGCCCGCGCTGGCGTGGGTACGGATGGCCGCGCGGAATTCCGGAAAAGGTCCGAGGTTCAAGAATTCATCGAGGACGAACAGCACCGGGATATCCGGTTTGCGGCGATTGCTCTCCATGGCATCAAGGGCGCCTTTGAGCAGGACGCGCAACCAAGGCGCATACGGCTCCATTTTGCCGAACGGGATATCAATGTAGACCGTCATCGGCCGGTCCTTCAGATCCTCAAAGGAGAAGTCCGTTCCGCTCAGGCTGGTCTGGATATCTGGGTCACGCCACAGGGCGAGTTTACTCTCCAGCGTCGCTTCGAGCGTCTTCAGGCCGCGATCGCGCGTCTTTTCAAGCACCGCCTTGCCGGCGTCGGCAGTCGGCGCGAACTCGGCGATTTTCTGGGCAACGTTGAGGAGATCCCGGCCTTTCTGGGAGGCCAGTTGGCAGACGGTTGCCAGGGTACGCCGATGGGACGGCGCGTTGTACTTAACGTACATCATGGCTGCGGTGAGAAACCCGGTCGCGTCGTCAGTGAAGAATTCCGATGATTTGGGATCACGGGGAAACATCTGCTCCGCAAGGGAGCGCGCATCCGATTCGGTGCGCACCTGGGCCATGGGATTGTAGCGATGCCGGACCCAGCCCGAGCCGTGGTCGAACGGGGCAATGCGATAGATTTCGTGACCGATGGATTTACGCCATTGCGACGTTTTTTCGAAATGCTCGCCCTTGGGGTCGAGCACCACGCAACTGCCCCGATACCGCAGCAGGTTCGGTACAATCGAAGTCACCGCCTTGCCCGATCGCGTCGGGGCAATGGTCAACAGGTGACCGTCGTCGTCCCAATGCACGAACTGAGGCTCGCCGCCGCTGTCGTCGTCGGAATAGGCGCCCAGCAGTATCGAGGACGGGTTGTCAAACGCCGACCGTCCGGCCAGGAACATTTTGCCACTCGGGATGGCGCGCAGGTCAGCGGATGTGGCCCAGCGTGCCGAGCCGTAGAGCGGCGGCGGATTTGCCAACTGCTGCTCGCGTTCTTCGCGCGCCTCAAGCTCGCGTTTGGCGCGCTCAATGATCGGCCCGGGGTCCCGGCCGGAGCGGATCGCCGCTTCCACGGCGTCACCCACCTCAGGTCCATAGAGGTCATCGAACTGCTTTCGCGCCCGTTTCCCCCGCAAATGACGGCCGATCTTCAGGCCGTACTGGCCCCACTTCACGCCGGTGGAAATGTCCCGGGACAAATCGCCCAAGGGATCAAATTTAAAATCGCCCATAGTTCAGCCCCAACCCTTGCCGGGACAGTAACAAGCAAGGCAAGGAATGCAATAGTCGACAAGGCCCGACAGTCACGAAGGAACAACGCGAGAAAACGCGTAAGGAACTGGAATGGCTAGAAAAAGGATCTCATCCGACGCCGTAAGCGCCTCGCCTACTGGACCCTGGGCAAGACGCAAGCGGAAACCATTCCTGGTATCCCCAGAGAACTGCGCCAGGGTGCGTTCATGCCTGTACCCAGGCGCTCGTGAATTCTGGCGAGAAACTCAGGGCTTTTCTGATGGTTGAGCAGCAGGACCAGCCGGAGCACTTGCCCGCCTACCACGATGAGCACTAACTCTTTCGGAGAGCACGTTGGGTAAGAAAGACGATCTGGAACGTCTCCAGCAACACACCCAGCCCCTGGAACAATCGATCGATGACATAGACCATCAAATCGACAGCGCGGCCCAAGATCTTGCGGCTCACGACAGTTCTGGCCGGCCGATGTGCAACGGCTATTGCCGTTGCCTTACGGTGGCTGGTATCGACGGAAGCGGTGGCCGCCTCTATTTGATACGCGGCGGGTGTTGGCGGGGTCCGTTGCAGCCATCATCGATGGCACCTTGCCGGCTTTGATGCCTTCCTGACCTCAGCGGGCTTTCGCACGCGCACCAATGAGTGCCGGTCGAGACTTTTTTTGGCGAGTGCGGACGCTGCGCCAGACGTCATTGAAGACGGTTCGGCAAATTACGGCAAGGACGTGACGTTCCTAGACGTGAAACGGGGCTTGTGTAAACATAAGCTTGAGCTTGAACACAGCGCTTTGGTGCGCGATTGTCGGAAGCCCAGCGACGCGAGCAACCCATGAAACGTGTGGAAAAGTTACGGCCCTTCGTGCCGACCGAAATCCATGTCGGCACGGTCACGGACGAGAAAGGCACCTTTGGGATTCTGTCGATCCACACAGCTGAAGGCCTCCTCGATATCGCGCTGGACCGGCAAGCCGCCGACACCATCATGAAGGCGATCGGCAAGATCCGGGCAAAACTGGAACCTTGTGAAAGCAAAAATATGCCCGGCCGTAAGCCGAGCTGAGACGCGTCTTCGGAACACCGGCAATCCCAACGGTTCGCGTTCCTAACATGCGATATCATCATGACCAGAGCGGTCACCTGCACGGGGAATTCAGTCAGCAGGCTCGGAACGTCACCGGTTGCCTTCGCATAGCGGACGAAGTCGATTTCGACCAGCGGCTCGATGGGCGTCGCGATGGCGAGAAGCTCGCGTTTCTCAGGACGGTATCGCTTGAGCGGCAAGGGCGCCGCCAGATTTGCCCATTGCCTTCGCGCGTGCTCGACCTCCCGGAGGTTGAGCACTGGGGAGCAGCCATAATGGCTCGAAACGAAAGACACTGCCTCCTATCGCGCCAGGTGTTGAACACATTCCTTTTAACGGGACAGCAGAACTGCTGGCCTTAAGTACTCCGGAAGCGGAGGCAAAAAAGCAAAAAGGGGATGAACATCCCCTATCACTTGTCCGGACGGACGCCTTGATTCTCAAGTACTTGTGGTTACCTTCTCCTTCGGCGCATTACCACGAAATCTCCAGTTCAGGGTATTCCGCCAAGATCGACGGCCTATACGCATCCTGTTCGAGACGGGTAGGACGCCAGACGTATTCAAACTGCTCGGAATCGAGCCATTTCTCAAGCGCCTTGGCGCCTTCCGTGTCGGACAGATCGAACGGGAACTCCTGCACAATACGGTAGCGGCGATGGCCCTGCATGGCCGCGTCGTCGATGGCGGCGGCGATCGTCGCCGGTTTGTACAGCCTCTCGGCGTATTTCGTCCTCATGGTGGAGGCCATGAGCACATTGCCTTCTGCGCGTTTCATCAGAATGCACTCCCGAGATAGGTGTCGGTGATTTTTAGCCGGCCATGGCCCAGCTCGGCCGAGATTTTGTGGCGCGCCGCCCGATCGGCACCACGTTCATTCCCGTTCATGTCAGCCCAGCGCTTGCCGCCTGCCAGCGGGCAGGATTGGCCGGTCAGCGTCGCATAGCGTTGCTGCGCATACGCATGGCGAAATCCGTGGGTGTTGCGGAGCCCCGCCTTGAGCGTCTGGTACTCGAACCGCTTGAGCTGTTCGACATAGCTCATATGCGCCGGGATCAGAGACCCTCGGCCGGGAACAAGGCGCATGACGTGCTCGAGCACTTGTCGCTGTTCAAGCGTGATAACGGGGACGGTCCGGGCCCGGCCACCTTTCGTCCAGCTCGCCTGGAGGGCGATATGGTCGGCCCTGACGGCCGCCTGCGGTTGGAACTTCATGGCTTCTTCGCGTCGCAGTCCAAACGCCACCTGGAGGAGAACCGAGGCCTTGATATGCGGGCACTCGATCCCCCCATGCTTGGCATGGTCGAGAGTCTGGGCGCGGTTGCGCGCGACTTCGCCACGTTCGGCGACGCCGTACGCGGCGTTGTCGCGGTTGACGACATTAACTTTGTTGATCTTCTCCGCCCACCAGCGCAGCCAGGTGAGGCGGTTGCGGACACTGGCGTCCGAGGTGTCGGAATCGAGCCATCGTTCGACAAGGGCCTCGACGTGCTTGGGTTTGAGGGAGGTCGCGGACGGCAGCTTGTAGCCGAGGTCCACGAGGTCATTTGCCATTGCGGACAGGCCGCGCCGGCGGTTGTTTTGAGTGCCGTAAGAGCCATCCCGGTTGCGGTGGCACAGCCGCACCAGGTCCATGGTTAAATCGTCCATCTTGCTCGCTTCTTTTTGTTGGCTGAGTGTTGATGGCCGATGCACGTCCGTAGATCGTGGCACCCCGTGAAGGTCATTCGCGGTATGGCCGGAATGCGTAGTCTTCCTTACGGTACGAGCCTCCCGAGCCAGCCGGGTGGCTGGCCGATATGGTTTGCCCTGTTGGGCATCCGGTTGCCGAGAGGTCGAAACCGGAGGTGTGGCCGCCGCGGCGGCGCACGAATGAGATAAGCAGGCATTCTGCTCTCCTTTGGTTGGGGAAAAGGTCGGGTGAGATGGATCAGGCTTTGGTTGCCCGGCGAGACAGTGATGGTGTCGCCTGCTGATGGCCAGCGCGTTGCATCAGAAATGATCGCCGAAGCGCAGCGTCATTTGGGCGTCATGTGGCGGCGTTTGCACTAACCCGTCATCCACCGTGGGTTTGGGGGCGGTCTGTCACTCCCCAATACATTGGCGAGTGACAGCCCGCCGGCCGCCCGCATCGTCGGACATTCCATGCCCGACCATGCTCGTCACGCCTTTCCGCGTTCCTGGCCAACGCTGTTGGCCCGGATCCCGGATTGGCGTCGGCACGGCAAGCGGTGGCCCTGCGTCAGGGCCGAAGGCTTGATTGTTTTCGACCGCCTCCGCCCTGTGGCAGGCAGCCGGGGGCCGGAAGCATCCACTCGGGATGCCCCAGCCGTTGCAGCGTCGTCGTGTTGCCGGGTTGCCGGGTTCGTCTCGCCACGTCCGGTGTCGCGTTGGCCATGGCTCTTCCGTTGATGGACTGTCCGGAGTGATGCCTGTTCTTTTAGCCGGCGCGGCCGCCTTGTCCCGTTCCTGCCCGCTCCTTCGCTACGCTCCCGTGTTGGGGACAAGCCGCCTCTGCACGCCGTCTCCTTTGGAACCGTCCTCCGGGACAGAAACCATCCACCAAAGGAAAAGACCATGACCCTCAAACGCAACACCCAGCCGAAGCCCGAGCCCAAGTCACCGATCTACCACGCCTACACCGTGCGCGACGGCAAGGACGGCCAGAAGGGCTTCTGGACCCGCATCGGCGCCTTCTTCGCCCACGATGACGGCGAAGGCGGCACGCTTCTCCTCGACGCGCTGCCGCTCGACGGACGGATTGTCCTTCGCTCTCCCAAAGTCGAAGACGACGAGTAGGAGGCCGCCATGCAGCTCTTGACCCAAGACCTGCGGAACAAGCTGCTGGCGAATGGTCGCCAGCAGCTTCCTCTCCGTGGCACCGGCGGCGAAATCGATTTCGTTCCCGTTGTTAAACTGTTCACGCCGGATGCCGCCGCGACCTGGCTCCTCACTGAGATCGATCCGGAAGACCCGGATATCGCCTTTGGTCTATGTGACCTTGGGCTTGGCTGTCCGGAACTCGGCAGCGTCAGCCTCGCGGAACTCGCGTCGGTCCGTGGCCGCCTTGGCCTGCCGGTGGAACTCGACCGGCATTTTAAGCCGGACAGAGAGTTGTCGACCTATGCCGAGGAGGCTCGACGACTTGGCCGCATCCAAGGCTGAGAACGATTGCCAACGCCGCCTCGAGTGGCGTTGGCGTTGTGTCGGTTACCGTCGGCTCTTGAGGGCGACTGCCGAAGCCTCTGCTAGTCTGGTGCGGGCGGGGCGGGGTCGCGCGCTGCCGCATCCGGTAGAAGCAACGCCCGCCACAATATCGGAGCGTCCGCTTCGGATGCCAGAGCCTCGAGGGCGACTTGGAGCGCTTTGGCTTTTGGCTGATTATCAATTGCACCGTGAAGAGTTTTGGTGGCAGCGGATATGTTGCCGTCCTCTCGGTGCGCCTGGGCCAGCGTCAGCGCGAATGCCGTCTCATAAAGATCCGGCAGTTTTAGGCCACCCTTCTGATATTTTTGTTTGTAGTATCCGTCGTATAGCGACGCGATTTCATCAGCAGGCCATTCGACGTCTCGGGACAGCGCGAACCGCACGGCAAGGCTTTCAAGGGATGGCGGCTCAAGGAGCTTGTCATAGCGTTCGACTAGTTTTGCGCTGTCAGGAAGCCGGTCTTCCTGCCTGACGAGGACATGGAAAAGTCCATAAAGTGCGACCATGGGCAGTCGGTGGGCGACCTTCGCCCGAGGGATCAGAAGTTCGTATTTGCGAAGCAGGTCCCGAATATCCACTAGTGTCGCGTCGGGAACCTTCTGTTGGACAGAGGCGATCAGGCTCAGGAACCCGCCCAGCTTCTGACGTGCGATGTCAGGCCGGAATCCTTCGTGCTTCCAAACCCAATATTGGGGGGCCATTTCGAGTTCGACGATGTTTGGGAAATCGCTTTGGTAGCGATAGCTTTCCTTTTCGACCTTCGGGCCATTGCGCACGTAGGCAAAAATGAGGTGGCGGGCCATGCGCGCCAATCCATTCAAGGTCAAAACAGGTCGGCGGTCGTGGCTCGCTGTTTCCCCTAAATCCCAGACATTACTGATCTGTTTTGGAAGCGGAGCCAAGGTGTGTATGTATTTGGACCGGATCGTGTAGGCTTGCGAGATTGCCTCGACCAGATCTGCTTTACCTACCGGGCGCACTTGGCCTTCCGCCTCCTGTCTGAAGTACGAGGGAGAGAGGTTCTCAAGGGCAAATGACCGAAACCGACGAGCCAAGCCGATATGCTCGACCTTGAGCAATGCCTTGCGAACTCGGTCCCCAGTCTCTTCAACTGCCCCCTTCAGGGCCTTGTCCACGGCCGTACGTTTACGTTCATCATAGTCGTCCCATTGTGCATCCGGTCCTTTGAAATTCTGGGCCAGAGACTCAATTGACGCGACCAGCAGCGTGTAGGCTAGGTCAATGTCATCGCCGATCCGATGGAGACCGGTCACATAGGTCCGGATCGCTCCTACCGCTGCAAGGTAGTCGCTCCGCTTCAGCGCCATCAATTCCTGGATGAAACCCTTGAGCTGATCGAGGTCCGCTTCGCTGATATTGACCTCGCTGTCGAAGACGCGGGCAACATACGTCCGGGGCGGCGATATTGTGCTTGGCGACAACGGCTGGTCGCCGACCAGGCGCCGCAAAAGGTCGGGATCCGGCGTGCAGATCACGTTGAGAGCGAAGGACGCGATTGAGGCGAAATCCTTCAGGAATGGATCGACCCCAATGGAGACAAGAACGCCAGTGCCTTCGGCGCCTTCATACTCTTCGACGATTTCGTAGGAGAGGGTGCGCAGGCCACGGAAAGCAGTGGAAGGTTGCAAGGAACCCGCAGCCGTTTCGATGTGCTCGCAACGCCATGGTGCTCGCATATTGCTGTAGAGTGTGCCGCGCATGATGTTCCGCCGGCGCGTCTCATCCGTGTAGAATTTACCGCTGACGATCTGTAGCATCAGCATTCCTTTTGATGTGCTTGGTCGGCCGCGACGCGGACGCCGTCGACCAAGGCAGATTGCGAGCTAGCGTTCATTCCGCTGGGACCGATGGATTAATCCCGCCAAAGCCGGTTTGCCTCGAAATCGAGCTTTGCCGCTTTCATTTCTGCCACCAGTTTCGCCTTCCATCCTTCCGCGCTGTCGAGCTCGGTATAAATGACCCCCGAGAGGTCTGAAGGAATTTCGATGTGGCCTTTCTGGAGAAGGCAGACACGGCCGCGGCCCAATTTGCCGGCGAAGAAGCCAAGCTCGAATATGACGTTCTGACGTGCTCTTGATGCCTGCTCGGCGGTGGAAACGGCGGCGCCTACATCGTCTGGTGTGAGCAACACAACGGCAAAGCCAACCTCGGTCGCAAAGGCTTCGAACTTTTCCACAATGGTACGGCCTTGGTTGGGCTGCTCCTTGAGCACGATGGCTTCAAGTCCCAGCTTCTCCAGAAACCGGGCCAAACTCTGAAGGGCCGCCTCATCGTGGCCGTGAACGATGAACACCTTGTTGGAGTCCGGAACAACAAGCTCTGTTTTAAGGCTCTCATTGTTCAGGATATAGGCCTTGTAGTCTCTTACAAAGGGAATGATGAGTTGACGGGTTACTGCATGGATCGATGAGCTAAGGTTATTACCGGAGTAATAGAATGTATGCCCGAAATCCATAAGGAAATCGGGCTTCTCGGCAAAACGTCCAATGAGCAAGAAGGTGAGACCTAGGCCTTGCTCCACATCGTCGGGCCACAAAATTTTATCGCTTCCGACCATGCCGCCATTGCGTTCTTGTTTGTCTAGAAATGCGTCAAGATCCAGCCCCTTTGTCAGCTTCTTGTTGGCACTCTCCAAATCGGCGTGGTTCAATAAACGTCCCAGCACTTTCAGCGGCCGCTCGAAAGACTGATATTCGGCACCCTGTAGGTCCAGCACTGCGTTGTTGATCTGCGCAAAAAGGTCGGTCGCCATCAGTCGTTTGAACCTTCACCCAGTCGTGCGGCTGCAGCACGGTCGATTATGCCCTGTCGGTATTGTTCCTTCATACCTTCAACCATCGTCGCTACGATTGGATTGGATGCATAGGGTTGAACTTTGGCGTCGATGATCGCCTCGATCTCCTTTATTGCAGCCTCAATACTGCTGGGATCCTGCGGGTTAAAGTTGACCACCCCCAACTCGCCATCTAGCTCTGCAATCGCTTTTTGGGCGTCGTCAAATTGTTTAGTTAGCGCATCGAGCCCTTGGATTTTCAAGGTAATATCCTTTCTTGATTTGGCTCAGTCGTTGGTGTTTCGCTGCTTTCGGCAGCGAACAAATGACTTATTATCCGTGTAGGAAGACTGATTTGGCAAGTGCAATGAGGTCGTCTTAACGGTTTTATTGTTCGATGATTTGGCTCAGTCGTTGGTGTTTCGCTGCTTTCGGCAGCGAACAAATGACTTATTATCCGTGTAGGAAGACTGATTTGGCAAGTGCAATGAGGTCGTTTTAACGGTTTTATTGTTCGATGATTGGGCGCCTGAAGTGAGCGTGGTCGCTAAATCAGCCTGCCATAGAACCTGTCGTTCGACGGCGCGCCACTATCGACGCAGATTCCATGGCGATGAGGACGTTTCCACAGGGCAGGCTACACCATCCCTTGCGTCTCGAACAGATCAAGAACAGAATGACCTGTGTCTGATATCGAAAAAGAGTCGCCGATCGCTGCTCCCGCCGCCAGCGCCAACGCTGGCGGGCAGTTTGAGGTGCGGGTAGGGGCGTTTTACACCCTGTGCATGCTGGCCGGCGGTGAGCCGCGTGGTCTTGTCGGCGCGACGGTGCAGTCGGTCGCTCTGCAGCAAAGGCTCGCCGGGCATCCGCTTGATGACATCGTCATACATGCAACGAATGCGGATGGTTCGCAGGCGACGCTCGAAATCCAGGCCAAGCGGACACTGGCGTTCACCGCAAGCGACGACGAGTTCGTCGACGTTGTCGGACAGGTCTGGCAAGCATCGCTGAAGCCAGCGTTCGAGGCCGAACGCTATGAGACGGCAGTGGCTATCGCGCGCACGACCACGCGAATTGAGCAAGCGGTCCAGGAGGTCCTGCACTGGGCACGGCAACGACCTGACGCCGCCTCCTTTATGGGAAATATCAGGCGGAAAGGCTTCGCCTCCGACCCGATGCGCAGCTTCGTCAAAGTCTTCACCGATAATCTCCAACGGCATGGGGCGCCAACTGACGATGAAACGGTGTGGCGTTTGCTGCGCCGGTTTCAGGTGCTCGCTTTCGATTTTGAAGCTGTCGGGTCTGACTATGAGCACCGGGCTCGGGAACGGTGTCGGTTTGTGCTGGCATCTGATCAGGCCAGCCGCGCGGTCGATCTTTGGTCCCAGCTGATCGTTGACGCAGAATCGTCGGCTAGGGGAAGCGGATCGCGCACGCGCACCGACGTCATCAGCAAACTGTCAGCCGAAGCGGGGTTCCGGTTTGGCGATGCCGCCGATTTAAAATGGATGATGGCCCTCCTGGCCGATAGCGCCCAGTTGGCGC
Source organism: Mesorhizobium waitakense (assembly GCF_056431085.1). Lineage (NCBI taxonomy): Bacteria > Pseudomonadati > Pseudomonadota > Alphaproteobacteria > Hyphomicrobiales > Phyllobacteriaceae > Mesorhizobium > Mesorhizobium waitakense. The sequence continues at coordinate 12,974 of NZ_JBWKME010000134.1, forward strand.
TCGGCGAGATCGGCAACGAGGTCGGCGGTGTGCGGCTCGCCCGGACGGCGCTGATTGAAGAAGCCTGTGAGGCGCTGGGACGGACGCGCGTTCTTAACATCGTAGGTGCTCCCGGCGCCGGTAAGTCGTATGTTTTGAAGCACTTGGCCGAACTTCTGCGACCAGAGGGACGCATCATCGTCCTACGGAACGGGCGCATCGTGCCGGGTGGTTGGCCGCGGATGGCCCATGAAATCGGCTGCACCGTTCCTTCGGATCAATTCTTCAATGAACTTGGAGCGGGCGGTGGTACCACGCTGTTCATCGACAATATCGACCAGGTCGACGACGAGAAGGAGCGGGCGACCGTCACCGACCTGTTGGCCGTCGTCGCGAAATACCCAGGCTGGCACGCGGTCGTAACCAGCAATGAAGTAAGTTCGGATTGGAAGACGGTGCTTCCGCCGGCACTGCTGCCGGATGTGGCGGTGCTAAAGGTCCCGGACATCTCAGACGACGAGGCCGAGCAACTGTCGGAGCAGAACGCGGCATTCGCCGTTCTCTTGGAGAAAGACCATCCGGCCAAGAGCATTGCCAGAAACCTGTTCTACCTCTCGCGCATGGTTGCGTTGAGCGCCGGACAGCTGGCCGAGATTTCGTCTGAAATTGACCTGGCCCGTCTCTGGTGGAATTACGGCGGCGGTCGCGGTGAAGATTCAGGCCGGTGGGCGCGCTTGAGGGCGCTGCGCGGGATGGGAGCCGATCTTCTGGCGGAGCCGACGCTTGTCGCCTCGAAGGCTGACAGCCTCGATTCCGCCGTGGTGGCGGAACTGCTGCGCCTTGATGCCATCCGCGAAGAAATCCGCGGCGCGGAAGTCGCGTTCCGGCACGATGTCCTGCGGGATTGGACACTCGGTTTCATGCTGGACGAGGATTCAAAACGGATTGAGGCGTTGGCCAAGGATGCCCCTTTGCCAGCGGCCTTGTCCCGTGGCCTGGAAATGGCCGCCCGCGTTGCTCTGGAGGGCGATGAAACCGGGGTTCGGTGGCAGAACCTTCTCCAATTGGTGTCGGGGGACACCGCGCACGGCAGTTGGCGGCGGCCAGTCCTGCTCGCCCTGCCGCGCTCAGAGCGTTTTGCGCAATATTTGCAGTCAATGATTAGGGTACTGCTTTCGGATGACGGCCGCGTGCTGCGTGATGTGGTCCGGCTGATCATCATTGCCGAGACAGAGACTTACGCCGAAGTGTTTGCAAAGGCGCAACCAGGTCAGCCCGTTCCGCCCGGAGCCAGAGAATTCGTGTATCCGACGGGGCGTGGATGGGTAGCCCTGATTGCGTGGCTTGCGCTCAATGCCCGATCGCTTCCGCAGCCTACGATCCCGGAAGTCGCCACCGCCTTCAGAGCCTGGCTGATGGCGACCCATACGCTCCAGCTTCCCATAAATGCCGAGGTTGTTGCCATCCTGTTCGAATGGCTCGCCCTGATCGACGAGGCCGTGCGACCGCGCATGTTTCGGGAAGGAGAGGAGATCCCGCCACTCGTCACAATCCCGCACATCACCGATGCGCATGCGCTCGTCCGAATGACGGCTTGTGCCTTTGCACTGGTCAATCCGGCGGCCGCAAGAAAATACCTTGCGACCCTGAATGCCGGCGAGACAATTCACCGAGAGTTCGAGGCTCTGCTGAAGGGCCGTGGCGCCCTTGCCAAGGCTGCGCCGGCCGAGTTCGTGGATTTCTTCCTTGGCGGCGTGATTGAGAAGCCCAAACGGCGGGACTTTTACAGCAGTTCTCGGGATTTGAGGCCATTCGGCATTCATGAGCATTTGTTTATGCCAGCCTCGCCAAGCCAAGGTCCGTTCCTCGAAATCCTCGAACAGACCCCCGATGAAGGTTTGCGGCTGGTTCGCCGCATCGTCGAACATGCGACCGACTGGCTTCGCAGGCATTATGCCAAGGAACGCGTGCCGTTCCCCCGGATCATGATCGCCTTTCCGGAAGGCTCAAAATCATTCGAGGGCGATGCCAGCGTTTATGGTTGGCCAAGGGTCCCTGTTCCGAGCTGCATGATCACGTCGGCTTTGATGGCACTGGAGGCGTGGGGCCATAGCCGGATCGAGGCGGGAGGGGCTCCAAGCCAAGTACTCGACGATGTTTTGGGGCCGGATGGTTCGAGCTTTGCCTTCCTGGCGGTGGCCGTCGACCTCGTTTTGTCGCACTGGCCGATTTTCCGCGAGGTGGCCTGGCCACTGGCATCAGCCCCCGAACTTCTCAATCTCGATGAGCATCGCCACGTTCGGGATATCACTGGCGTCGACCGCTTCCTCGCGTCTGAGCGGGAGCCGGCGACCGCGAAAGTGAAACGTGCCGATCTTGACGCACGCCCCTCCCGCAGAACTCGGCTAGTGATGGGGTTTCCCTATTACGTGTTCGACGCCAAACCCGAACTGGGCGAGGCGCTTCGCAAGTTGCTGGAGCAGGCCAGGAACGAAATCTGGCAGCGTCCGCCGGACGGCGAGGATCCGATCCAAGGGTTGCATGCGTTAGCAAATCGCGCCGTGCGCATGATGGATCCGGACAACTGGCAATCCGGAAGCTATGAAAATGAAGATGGTTCTACGGCAGAGTTTCTCCAATATGTGCCGGAGCCGGACGAACAGCGGCTGATCGCCGAAAAGAACGCAGAGGTGGCGGCAAGCACTCGGCATTTCAACATCCGTGCCGGTATTGAGCTCGCCTTGACCGATCCGGGACGCTCCACCCCGGAGATTGTCGCGGATGGCATTACGTGGGCGAAGCAACAGCCCGACGACCTCGCCTCGATTTCCGAAGATACCGACCGCGATGAGTTTGACGCAGAATTGGACCGGCGCGCAATTGTGATGGCCGCAGCGCTTGCCGCGCGCGATTACCGAGAATGCGATCGTGCCGAAGTGCTTGTATGGGCGGAGGGTATTCTGGATCGAGCCGTCAAGGGCCCTTCCCGCGGGAGCCATGGGAACAACCTGATCATTTACGACAAGGTCGCAATCGCGGCTCTCGGGCTGATCTCCATTTATCGCGAGAATCCGACCGTCGCTGTCCGGGATAAATTGCTGGCCTTGGCCGCCAATCCCAGCCTCCCGGTTACGAATGCTCTCGGCGACGCATTTGTGGATTGGAAGACTGACAAGGTCCTGCCTGCAATCGTCCGCATCATGCTGGCCAGTTCGAGCTACCCGCGTCGCCGCGATACGGAGTCGGACAAACAGGCAGTTGAGCAGGCGCATGCGCAAAGGATTGAAAAGGCTGTTGCCGCCGAGCGCGCTTGGCTTTCCGGCCAAGGCGAGGAACCAGGTTGGCCGACGCTTCCCCCGTGGCTCACTCGCCCCAAACGTTATCTCCAATTGCCCGGGTTTGCAGCAGAGAGACCCCGAAAACGGCGTGCAGAGGCGCCTGACGCCTACGCCAGCGAGCAGCGATTGGGCGAAATCGTATCCCACTTAGTTCCATTGACCGTAGGCACGTTTCCCGGCTGGCTCGTGCCGCTGACGGAGCATTTCATGGCATGGACCCTTGCGGCCAACGTGTCCGAAGATGAAGAGCGAGAGCCGGAGGGCCGGCCATTTACGTGGAACGCGCAGTTCTATGATTACCTTGGGATCCTGTGTGCGGCTCTGCCGCACGAAAAGGTTATCAAGAGCTTTGTCCAGCCCCTCACCGAACTCGGCGATGAGGCATTTCATGATGGAATGGCCAGCCTTCTCAGGGGCTTCGATCGGGCCGTGCTGTCCTCCAATGCGACAAAGCCAGCCGATCCGGCGGCCATGCGTGTTGCATTGGCCGAGCGGCTGAAGAACACGCGGAATTATCAGCGTTTGAACTGGAGGAAGGAATTTTCCACCGAGAGCCATGCCGCCGATGCGCTGACGGCCATGTTCTTCCAGCGATCAGGCATTCTTCCGTCTCGTCGCCCCAGCGTTCCAGATAACTGGGATGGTCTCGAAGCGGTCATGCCGACGCTGACGGGCTTGGTCACAGGCGCTGCCAGTTCAGGCTACCTGGCCATATTGTTTCTCGACCTCATCGAGACATCGCGGCGTCAGGCTCTATTGCCCTATTTGGTAGAGGCTCTGGGAGCGTGGTGCTCGGCCTATGGGCCGGATACGAGCTTCTGGGTCAGCCACGACATCGGAGGCCGTGCATGCCGCTGGCTGAAGGATGTTCTAACGGACGGTGGACAAGGATTGCTAGATCCTACTCAAGCAAAAGCCTTGCTCGATCATCTCGATGTGCTGGTCCGGGCAGGGGTAACTTCGGCACGTGAGATCGAAGAAGTGATGGCCGGGGGCAACACGCTGTATGCCGGACAAGCGGCGGTGATAGGCCGCGCAAATGGACTTACCCCTGCGCCATAGTCCTGATATTTCGATATTCGTTCAGGATGCCCGACATTCTCAATCGGAGCAGCGCCTACTGGGCGCCCGGCGATCTACGGAACTCAGAGCTCAAGGAGTTTGCGGCTTCGGATTGCATCCTTAGTGAGCACCGAGATGCAAAGGTGGGAATGATCGTAGAGCCACGACGTTTCAAAGACTGGAGCGCCTTCCATAAACGAAGCCATGATACTGGAAACCGGTCTCTGCTGACGCAGGAGCTCGACATAGGCGTTGACGAGATCATTATCGTCGTAGTTCCGGTAAAGCTGGGGGTTGGACGGATCCGAAACCATTGACCATGGCCCCAGTTGGCGCGGCGTACCGATGGCGCCGGCCGCCAGCCGCTTTAGCGCTTCCCAGTGACGGTCGGTACTGTCTAGCAGATTGATGGTGTCCGCGAGGTCGACTTCACATTCGATAACGGCCGGAGCGACGCTAGGAACCTTTTTGCGGCGACGGTCGGCTACTGTTCGAGCCCACTCGGCTGCGCGTCCGGGAGCGCGATAAAACAGGTAGAACCCGGTTCCCAACCAAGATCCTTCCCTAGGAATCAGTTGGAAATCACCGGCCATGATGGCGCTTGCCCTATCCGACGTCGTGCCGTGATAGGCCGTAATGTAACGACCCTCCAAAAAGTCCCCCCCAAAGACGAAAGTAGCCCCGAAGGGCTACCTAGATTTACGAAACGTAACGAACTCTTCCTCTGGATCGGGCTTTAGACCCCACTCCTTATCAAACTTCTCTACCGTCTTGGCGGCGAGCTGTTTGAGCTTTTTCGGCGAATTGACCTTGTCAATTTGAGCAAAAAGAGACGCCATATCAAGGTCATGCGAGGGCATAGCGTCGGGTGGCGAAACGGTATCGGGTTGCACTTTCGTTGCCCTTTCAGGTTTGTCGGGCACAACGAGGCGACCCTCTGAAAAGCCGAAGCGTCGGCCCTTCTTACGAGTAACAACTTTACCGTAGCTCAGCTCATAAGGATGAGCAATTACTTTATTTCCTTGGATTACTGTTTCAGACAACTTCTTTCCACGGGCGTCAGTGATAATAAGGGAGCCTTTTTTACTAGTAATTTGGCCGCCGAAGCCTTTCACAATATCGCCTCTACGGCCCCCAAGCCGTCCGACAATCTTACCTGACTGATCCACGAGCTTATTTCCCTCGATGATAGCTTGTATGACCAAGCCATCATCGATGTTCAGCCGGGACTTCTTTTTGGGGTTGGCGTGAGCTGATTTCGTTTTCAAACGAGAATCCTCAATCTGAATCTGTCCCTGTTATATGGCTCAAAATAGAGGTGGTGCAAGCTAGGACACTCAGGGTTGTCCTCAATGGTACGCGGAACAGCTGCTAAGCCGTACAGGTAGCAACGTCCTGTAACTTTCCACTGGGGCAGGTTTGGCGGGCGAGGCCCCGGGCAGCCTTTGGCAACGTAAAGTGTGCCACTTGCTGCCTCACCAGCCGCGGAGCTGCATTTCTTCGCGATGGATCATACGGCGCCCTTCGCCGGGGGCAGTCGGTCCCGCATCCCGCCTGACGGCGGCGCTATGCTGATGCTGCTAGGGCCGCGCTGTTGAACCGGTCTCAGGGCCACGAACTTTCTCCAGCGCTCAACTGACTTGGTCCCGCTGGCGGGCTTTTCGGTATGCGGGTGGTGCTGGCGAACAAGCGTAGCGTTAGGGAGGGCCAGCGCCCTTGGCCCCTCCTGTCTCTCGTGAAGAGAAAGCCAAGCGATCTGCGATTCCCCTATGCCGCTAACTCAATTCATTAGGCTATCGCTGCTAAGTCTCGGGTGCCAGACACTATTTAAGCCTATGCAACACGAAAAAATAATTGCTCAGGCAGGAGGCAGGTGATTTTGGTGACGCATAACCCGAACCTCGCTGTGCGGGGCTGACGCCGAGCAGATTATCTATGTGCATCTCGACAAGGCGCAGAACTACAAGTTCTCCTACGAAAGTGGCGCTATTGAAGCCCCCGTGATTAACGACCGCATTGTTCTGGTGCTCGAAGGTTCCCAGCCGGCCTTCGTCAAGCGTCGGCTAAAATATCAGATCGTCTAGAAAGGGGCCGTTTGCGGGAGGGGGCGGAATCCTGCGTTAAGGCATTCGCCAACGGTATTCTCCGACTGCAACGAATTCTGACCTTGAGCGTAGGTAATCTTTAATCCGGCGCAGCGTGGAAAAAGGGGCCGGCAGAATTGCCGGCCCCGCTTATTGGAGGACCTACCGGCTCCAAGGCTAGTCCATTTCGGGCTCGGGCTCGGGCGCCGGAGGCTCCGGAGTGAGGTCCGGGGCAGGCGCCGGGACGACGTCCGGGGCGGGTGTCGGCACGACGTCCGGCGCAGGGGCAGGCGCCAGGATGACGTCCGGGGCGGGTGTCGGCACGACGTCCGGCGGAGGCGGTGCGGGAGCAAGCGCCGGATCATTGATCCCCGGAATCACCTGCGGCGCCGGGGCGGGCTCGCCGACAGTCGGCATCTTCAGCGCCGGTTCGGCCGTCTTGGTGGGCGGGGGCGCATTGTTGTACTGCACGTAGCCGCTGGTCCCACCTGGGCCCGTGGTCACCTGGCCCGAGAAGTGCCCATCCTGTCCGGACACCGTCAAGTTGCCGCTCCGATCAATCGATGCGCCGGCGCCTGCGCCGTCTGTCGAGCCACCTGCACCGACGCCGGTGACGCCCTGATGCGCGTCGCCCTGGACGTTGGCGTTCGCCTGTCCGTCGGGACCCTTTTCCAGCGTGATCGGGGGCACATGCTGGTCCGGCGCCTTGCGGTCCGACGCTGCGAGCGTCGTACCCGCCATTGCGCTTACCATCGCCACAATTGCGGTAGTCACAAGATAGTTATTCATCGTGTTCTCCTAAGTCTACACTTGCGTCGCGTATAGGCCTGATTGGCTATCGCCGCGCTTAAAGAATTTCGTATTATCACTTGGCTGTCAAATACTTGGGTGTCACCGATTTTTATTGTGCGGTTATGTGGGTGTAGAATTTCCAGTGTCGGATTCCGGGAGTCGCCGGGGCTTTGTTGCGTCAGAGGCGCAAGCAATTTAAGCTTTCATGTCACACAGGAGGCGCGACCGATGCCAGATGAGTTTGCAGCCGTTCCCGATCGCCCGACGATCCCCGCCGACCGCCGACTCAATGCACAAGCAACCCAACAGCTGACCGCTAGCTTTTCCGCATGGTTTGCTAGGCAGGATGTCAGGGATCACATCGAGTCACGTCTTCCGGATTCCTTCAATTACTTGATTGATAATACGACAAGAACAACCGACAGGGGCAGTCCGGATAATCCTCATCCGTGGTTTGATCTAAGAAACATTTCCAAGACAAAGAACTGGGCTGTTCTAGATCTGCGCAAGCAACAGCTGCGCGCGCTAGTGTTCGAGGAAGCGACCGGTATACTTCTCAACAAGTCACGTGATGCTCTCCCCAGAGATGCGATTAGCTGGATAGCGCTCTGCAACAATGCAGCAGAGTTTGATATCCATAGAACGCTTGTTCGATGGGACCTTCTCAACATGCGGAACCATTTAAAGCTAAATGATTTGTTCATCCCGTATGGGCATGGTAATGGGCATGCCGCCTTTGAGGCGGTTCGCCAGAAAGCCTTGATAACAATGAGCGGGCTCGGCCTTTGGGACGTGAAGTTCGGAGAGCAAACATGGCAAATCCGAATAGGGCATGTTGCATCACGACTGCACAGAGCGCTGTACGTTCCGACTGTCCGGTATTTCGACAGGATCATCGACGGCGAGTCGGCCGTGCGTCCCGTGTTTGGCGATGAACAAGACAGCCAGGATCCTCTTGGTTGAGAGTCTGATGTGATGGGCATTTCCGACCCGGAAAGGGTCCGCATGGGATTGTTTGCCGCCGGCGCCGTGTCCAGAATGTGGTGGAAATCATTCACTGGCTATTTGGCAGGGAATTGCTGAAATCGAAAACCTCCTGCTGGGAGGTCACTCTATATAAAATAATGTTCTTTCTGCTGTACTCAAGCCCGCATAAATCGCGTTACGTTCAAAGAGCACCCCTCGCCGGGGGCGGTCAGTCCCGGGTCCCGCCTGCAGCGGCGCGATGCTGACCCTCCTTAGGCCGCCCTGTTAAACCGGTCTCGGAGTCACGAACCGGCTCCGGCAATGAAATGAAATTGTCCGACTTACGGACATTTCATCGCCTCCACTTTGTACGCCGTTTTTGGTGGTGGCCGCGTTCGCGGCGCGGCTTACGCCGGCATGGATGTGCCTGCGGCACGGGTTCCTGAGTGACGGGAAGAGAGGCGCGCGGCCCTCTCTCCCCAGCAAGCCGCCGCAGGCGGTTTCCCCCATCTTCCGCGGCTTCGCCTTGTGCAGACCGGGGAGACCCCTCCGCCCCCGGGACTTGCCCCCCTCGCTCCCCGCTACTCGCCGCGAGGCAGGGGTTCAGGTGACCTGAACCCTTAGGGAACGGGAATGCCTGAAACGACAATCAAAGGAGCAAGTCCATGAATACCGCTGAAATCACCATCCCGCTCGGCCAGCTGGTGCCGAGCAAGGCCAACGTCCGCCGCGTCAATTCCGAGGCAGGCAGGGCCGAATTGGCCGCCAGCATTGAGGCCCACGGCCTCATCCATAACCTTGTGACCCGCAAGGCCCCGAAGGGAGCCAAGTTTGAAGTCGTCGCCGGGGGGCGGCGTCTGGGGGCGTTGCGTCTGCTCTTAGATGAAGGCCGCACCGTGCAGGGCGTGGCCGTAACCAAGGACTATCCGGTCAGGGCCATCATGCGTGACGAAGGCAGCGATACCGAGATTTCGCTGGCCGAGAACGACCAGCGTGAACCGATGCACCCGGTGGATGAAGTCATTGCCTACCGCGACCTTGTCGAACAGGGCATGGCGGCGGAGGACATTGCCGCGCGCTTTGGCAAGTCCGTTGTGACGGTGCGCCAGCGGCTCAAACTGGCGACCCTGTCGCCACGCGTCCTCGATGCCATGCGCGCCGATGAAGTTACCCTTGAGCAGGCCAAGGCGCTGGCCGTGAGCGACGACCATGCGGCACAGGAGGCGGCTTGGTTCGAGCAGGATGGTTGGAGCCGCAATCCGGGCAGTATACGCTCGTTCCTGACCAGCGCCCACGTGCGCGGCAATGACCGGCTGGCCCGCTTTGTCGGTGTTGAAAACTATGAAGGGGCGGGGGGCGGGGTGCTGCGTGACCTGTTCGCAGCGGATGAACTGACGTTCCTGACCGATCGGCCTTTGCTGGTGAAGCTTGCGAGTGAGCGGCTTGAGGCGGTGGCCGACGAGTTGCGTCCGCTGGGTTGGAAATGGGCTGAAATCAGCCTCGACGGCACTTTCATCCACAGTGGCGGGTTCGGGCGTATTCATGCGGTGCGGCGCGACCTCACCGAAGGCGAGCAGACAGAACTGTCAGCGCTGGGCGCGCAATACGACGAATTGGCAGAGGCTATCGATGCCCATGCCGAGGGCGACCCGCAAATTGAGGCCGACGAGGCCAAGCTGCACGCGCTGGAAAGTCGCATCGAGGCCATCCAGAACGCGGCGGAAGCCTTTGACCCGCAAGAGATGGCGCTGGCGGGTTGTCTCGTGTCGATTTCGTACGATGGCATGTTGCAGGTCACGCCGGGGCTAGTGAAGGCCGAAGACCGCAAGGCCCATGCCGTTTTACAGGGTGGCAACGAAAGCAATGACCAAGACGAGGCCGACGAAGCGGGTCATGAGGAAACACCCGAAGTCGAGGCCACCGGCATGTCGGCGGCCCTCATCGAGGAACTAACAGCAGTTCGCACCGCAGCCTTGCGCGTGGAACTGTCGAACCGTCCCGAAGTGGCCTTGGTCGCCATCCTGCATGCGCTGGTGAGCCGTGTGTTCTATGACTATCACCATGGGCGCATCGAGCCTGCGGTGGAGGTCTCCGGCCAACGCCGTAATCTGGTTCCGTCTATCAAGGAGCCGGATGCCTGCCGCGCCCTGACCGGCTGGAATGAGGTTTTGGAGGGCTGGGGCCATCGGTTGCCCGGCGACCCTGCCGACCTTTGGTCATGGCTGGTGACGCAGCCACAGGATGTGCTGCTTGACCTCTTGGCTGTGGTCACTGCCGCCAACCTCAACGCCGTGGTCGCCCGCCACGAACCCGGCAAGACGCGCATCGCCCATGCCGACTTGATGGCAGTGGCGGTCGGGCTGGACATGCCCCTGTGGTGGACGCCGGACGCAGCGTTCCTGTCGCGACTGTCGAAAGCCGACATCGCGGGTGTGATGCGTGAGGCCGGGTGCACGGACGATGCGGCAAAAGCGGTTGAACGTGCCCCGAAGTCCGAAGGGGTCTTGCAGGCCGAAAAAGAACTGGACGGCAAGGGCTGGCTTCCGGCAGCGCTGCGGGCTCCCTTCAAGGTCGAGAGCGAAAGCTTGGCGGTCGCCGCCGAGTAGGCACGGTGCATCACCTAAGGCCGGGGCAGAGACGCCCCGGCTTTTTTGCGTCCGAATGGCCCTCAGCCGGTATCGAACCGGCCGAGGCCAGGCGAGGGCGCCCCTGGCCCGCCCCTCGCGCTCCCCGCCCACCCAACCGTGCTTCTGTGCAAGGTCTAATGCGGCGCGCCACGTGTCAGCAGATATTTGAAACCGTTCGTCGTCATCCACCGGGCACGCGCAAGATGCGTTTCCCAAGCCCGGAACGCACGTTCGGGCTCGGTCGCGGGGTCGATGTGCAGAACGATCTTGGCAACTTCCCGCCAATCGGCGTCTTCGGCGGCCGCGTCGAGCAGGCGGATGTAGGTCAGCAAGCGCTCTTCATCATATCCGGTAAGGATCGGAGACGTCGGTGCGTCATCGGCAACATCTGGATCAAGAAGCGGCTTGGGCATTCCAGCATTTTAGCGAGGGTCCGCCGCCAAAGCAAAACGTCCCGTTAGTATGGTGCCGCGTCTGATAAGCAGACACTTCATGCGGCGGGTGGGCGAAGCCCGCCGCGCTGCTGATGTGCGGTGATTGCGGCATCCGCATGGAGCTGCGGATGCCGAAGGGGACGATGAGGCCGTGCCGGAAGCTGCATCGACCCCGGCAGGCCCGGCGGAATGTCGCCCTGGCGGCATCGAGCCGCCCGCGACGCCAGCGAGGAGCCCAATGGCTTCCCCTCCTCGCGCTCCTCCCGCCCCGAGTACTATTCGGAAGGAAAGAGAACGGCTTCATAGTCCTGCGCCCCATTCAGGATGTGCAGGATATCAATCCGATCGGCGCCGATACGGTAGAAAATGAGGTAGTTCCCGTGCGGCAAACGGCGCACGTCCGTATGCTCGTACCGCGGCACGAGCGGAAACGCGCGGGGCATGTCAGCCAGCTTGAAACAGTGATCCACGAGTTCGGCAATGAAGCTGTCGGCGCGTTTGGGGTTATCCTGGGCGATATAGTCGCCGATGTGTTCGAGATCGGTCAGGGCCTCATCCGTTATGACGACATTCACGCACCGGGTGCTTTCGCCATTTGCTGGTACTTGTTCCGCAAACGCTTCGCGACTGTTTCCAGCGGCGTCACGCGACCGGCATCGGCATCAGCAAGCCCCCTGGCGATGGCCGCGTCCAAGGCAGCAAGTCGCTTTTCGCGTTCCTCGACCAGCCGCACCCCCTCGCGCAGGACTTCGCTGCGGGATTGATAGCGGCCGTCTTTCAACAAATCGGACACGTACTGCTCAAGGTGGCGTCCGAGATTCGCACTGCTGGGCATGATGCACCTCCTTACCTCCTTATAGCACAGCGTGATAACTGTTATCAACAATCCTGACCCTGGGTGAAGTCGGCGACCCGGTATCATGACCAGCGCCCTGGCGACCTCAACCGCCGGCTGCTCGTCAACGGGTTCGACGTTCTTCAGCGGTCAAGCAGGACCGGGCCTGTCCGCCTCGTCTTCTGCCAACCAGGACATCTCGTGAAGATAGCCCGGTCAGATTTTGCAGAAGTTGGACTTCATGTATTTGATAGCATCGTTCAGCCGGTTTTCCGCTGCGTCGCCTTTTTCCCTGTGGGAATCGTCAAGCGGGCCAATCCGAGGCCATTCGCCCTTATCCATCTCAGGCTGTCGATACTGGCAGTAATACTTGCCCCCGGCAACGCACTGGAACTTTGCCCCCTCGAAAATTGTCGGTTTGTTATCGCCCGTCTGCGTGGCATGTGTCACGTTCGACAGGTCAGCCTTGAGCGTATAGGAGCCAATGGACGCAACATCCTGTTGCGGCGTTAAATCTTTCATCTGATACGTGAACGAACACCCGCCATCATGCGTGACGCTGACCTGAAACATGGTGCGGCTCTGCTGACCATTCGACCCAACCACATCGAGCACAAACGGCTTGGCCGACGAAGAGGTGACTTTTAGACTGAAGCCTTTCTGATCCGAGTGCACGAATCCGTTTTCAAGTCCCGACAGGATGAACGTGGCAACCTCCTCCTGGGATTTGCCGTCGAAAGGCCCGGCTGAGCTTGAGCAAGCCGATAGAACAGACGCGGCAAAGCCCGCTGCAAGCAATTTCGTTTTCATGGTGATGATCCCCAGAGACATCAGTTCGGTTGCTTAAAAAGGAATTTCGGAAGGCCGTGCTCGCGACGAATGTTCGCCACGAGGCACATCTTCCGTTTCATGGAAATCGCCTGTTGTGCGACGTCACTTGCTTTTTCTGGCCAGGAGCGTAAGCGCCCCGAGGACCGCGCCCGCGACCAGGCCCACAACCGCAAACGTGGCGATGTGGCTGACGATCGCTGACTGGTAGGTGGCGTCGGGGTCGGCGGTCGCGAGCATCGACAGTGCGGGCTGCGGTTTCGTCAAGAATCCGACGCCCGCCCCAACGATTGCCCCCACGATGCCGAGACCTATGGCGTTGTTCATGAATTGCTCCCTCCTGAAAATGATTTGGACTTAACTGAAGAACCGGTTAGCGCCGGTGGCCGCGATTTCGAGGGTGCCTGTCTTGCACAGCTCACCCGCCTGTTGCATCTGATAGATAGACGCTCTTGGCGGCGGGTAAGTGTACAGGCCTCAGTGATCCCTATCGCTTGTCCAGCCCGGCGTCGAAATAGTCACCTTCGAAGCCTTTTTGCAGCGCTTGCGATCTTACCAGTTCGCAATCGAGGTGCTCCCCGAAACAGAACACCGCCCCGTAGTCGGGCCAGTTGAAGGGCCGGGCTATGTCCTTCGGCCGGTCGCCATCATTGTAGGTCTGAAAATCGTATTTGAAGGCCTTGGCGTCCAGCTTGGCTCTCATGGTGTCGATGGTATTGGCCGTCCAACCCTGCTTGTTGTGGAGAATGAGAAAATGTTTTGGGGTGGCCTGCGCCATCTCTTGATCGATGAAGCCGACAATGTCCTTGGCCGCGGCCGGCAACACCGCAGCCGTCAGGCTGGCGGCGAGAGCCGTGATCCGAAGAGTCCGGGCGCACGAAATCCTATTCACAATCTTCCTCCGTTGGTTGTGGAACTTACTTCTAAAGTTTGGGGGTGGTGGCGTGCGCGTCGCGAACTGCCTTGGCGCGCTGCTCGACGGATTCCCGGAACCCATTGACCGCATCCCTATCAGCCTTGCTCGCCGCGATGTCGGCCAGGCTGTAGGCCACTCGTTTCACATAATCGCTGGCGGTCTCCATGCCGATCGTCATCTGCTTGTCATGGGCACCGGACTTGACGAGCTGGCCGTGGTTCCAGAACCACGTCATCTGTGTTTCGTTATCGACGCTCGGGGCGCCGTATTTCGCGATGATCGCCGAGCGGAGCGTTTCCAGCAGCGGCCCCCGCCCATCCTTGTAGCTGACGAAGCGGCGCACGTCCGTCGAGCGCTGGCCTGTCAGCGGCGAGGCGAATTCCACCCTCACGCTTTGGCTGGCGGTAGCGTCTTCCGGTCCGGACCAAATGGCGTAGGTGGGGTATCGATTGGCGCCGGTAGCCACAATCTCGACGGTGAAATACTCCTCATCGAGCAGGAACAGGGTTGCCGAATCTGCGTCGGAAAAGCCCTGGCCGGTCAAGATCTTTCGTATGTCGCCGATCGTCTGGGTCAGGCCCACGCCGACGAAGTCGGCTGGCTGGCCATTGGGACGGAACAGCTCTGACTGTGGGGTGACCGCAGGTACGGTTACTTGAAGAGAGAGCCCTTCCTGAGCGCAAACAGGGATGACGGCGATCGCCAGCAGGCTGCACGTCAAAAGGAGTCTAATCTTGACGAAAGACAGGCCTGCGCTGCGTCTCAAGGGTGCACCTGTTGGTGGTGGAGAGACGAGACGTTTACGCAGAAATCACGAGATTTGAGTTCGAATATAAGCCCACGCTAACTAACGCGGCATTGGCTTTTATGCGCAAAATTTAGGCAAACAGTCGTGACCAGCACCGAAAATATCGTCAAAAATGTCAGGGCATTGATGTTGCATATGTCGTGATTTTTGAAGAGCAAAGGAGGCCGCGCAAATGAAATACGGATACGCAAGGGTCTCCACCGAGGCTCAAGACTTGACTATACAGGTCGAGCGTTTGCAGGAGGCTGGCTGCGAGAAGATATTTTTCGAGAAACGCAGCGGCAAAGACGCGAACCGACGCCAATTGCAGAGGCTGTTGAAAGCCCTGAAACCTGGCGACTTGGTTCACGCGGTCGTCAGCGACCGGATTGCCCGCGACCCCGTTGATATGCTGGATATTCTCAGAACGGTCACGGCTGCTGGCGCCGGCCTGCGCCTTCTTGACGAACCTTTCATCGACACGACATCGGAGATGTCCGACCTGATGCTCTTCCTCCTGGGCTGGGCAGCCAAATGGCAGCGCCGTCGAATTCTCGAAAACACCGCGAATGGCCGCGCCCGGGCAAGGGCGAAAGGCGTCAAATTTGGTCGCAAGCCGAAACTGTCGCTGCAGCAGCGTCTTGAAGCGCTTGCCAGGCTAGCCGCCGGGGAGGCCAGGCATGACGTTGCAAGCTCATTCAAGGTCAGCGGCAGCACGATTTCCCGATTGCAGGCGGTCGAGGCGGACAGAGAGGACTCCGAGCCGCAGATCTGAACAACGCAACCAGTGGGCTCAGTGCGCGGCCCTTACGGGCTCGGCATCGAGCGTGATATCCACTGGATGGCTACCAAGAAGCTATCCACTTACGCAGACGACCCACGCAGGCTCGGCCGTATTCGAGCGTAGGCCGCAGACCATTGTAGTCCGGAGCTGTTGGCTCCGGGCATTTTTTTAAATCCGACAGCCGCCAAGGCTTCGGCGTCATAGGCCGCCGGGATTGTCGCCTTGGCGGTATCGAGCAGCCCGAGGCGCCAGCGAGGAGCCCAGGTTGGTCCCCTCCTGGAGATCCTCGTGCCCGCTTTCTTTCGATCGTCGGTCGAGCAGGGTAGGGTGGGGTGGCGATAGTGCCACATGCTGCACGACAAACCGGAACACCTCCGTAGCGCGACATCACGTACAAGAAACGCAGGGCCAGTCGGAGACCTGTGCGGCGGGCGACACATGACCAGCGTATGTTGTGCGCCAGAATCGAATGCTACGCCCATCATCTTCACGCTTTGTGGTGGGACGGCGATCGCGTTGCGGCCTGGTTACTTGCGAGCCCTCTCGGTCACATGTCCGGAAATCCGTCTCCGGGTATATCTCCCAATGTCCGTTCGTGTTGTGTTGTCACACACTCTGTCATCTTGCTGTCATATACTACCGGCATATGACGTATGCAAGAATCACTAAAGTCTAGTATGTCTGCGTCAGATTAAGACATAGTTATAAGATTGGAGTATTTAGGTGAATTCTATAAAAAAGGCCGCAAATTCTATTTTGGAGGATGGGTATGCATTACTTAAGGATGACGGGTCGCTTATGCCACTAGTCCATAAGGTATTTGATGCTGGTCCGAAGTTTTTTCGTCGTCCCTTGTCAGAAAAGCTTGCCGCATCGAACAGAGAACTGCTCGAGGGATATATGCCTTTAGGGACCGAGTTTTCGCAAACACCAGATCGACCAGATTTGTGCGAGGGCTTTGCCGTTTGGGGGCGAAATTCCGATCTTCCGAGCGTAAAAGCTTGGACTCAAGAAAATCCACTGCATCAGGCCATCTCACGTGCCTTACCCTTATATACAAGCATTACAAACGCTCTTCTTGAAGAACTGAGGGCTGAGATTAATCCACAAGGCGACGCCATAACAGCCTCAGATGTTTCTTACCTACAAATAAATTACTATCAGCCATCTCAATTTGAGCGCGATACGTTGCAAGATCCTCACGAAGACGGCCACTTAATTACACTGCTGCGTCCCACCGCACCCGGAGCTGAAATCAACATAGGCGAAAACTACACCAGCGTGGCAATTGCGCCGGACGAGTTTTTGTTGATGCCCGGCAGTTTGCTCACCATCGTCACGGGGGGGCGCATCTCGCCTTTACTGCACCGTGTACGCAACAATCGGACTGCAGAAGTTCGTCAATCCCTTATGTTTTTTGCCAATCCCACACTGGACGCCGAAACCCGCCCTTGGCTGGAAAATTCCTCCAACGTCGGCATCAGCGTGCGCAATACGGCAATTGCAAATTCGGCGAATTTTGGCTTGGCCTCCATTGAGGCAGCAAATCCAGCGGCCCACACCTGGCAAAGCGGAATCCTCTGATGAATGCGACCAAGCGCGCCTTAGTGATTGGCGGATCCGGTTTTGTCGGCAGCCATTTGGTGCCTGCCCTGCTAAATCACGGCTTTGATGTGAGCGTGCTCAACCGTGGGAGCAGGGTAACACCAAACGTAGAGCAATTGACTGCAGATCGCACGAGTACTGATCAGCTAGCACAGATCGCGCAAGCTACGAATGGCTTCGACGTCATCGTCGATACGTCATCCTATCATGCGGAGAATACCAGAATTGCTTGGCATGCGTTCTCCAGCATGACCCATCAATGGATCCACCTGAGCAGCGCCGCGGTGTATAAGGAGACACCGCGACGTTGTCCTATGGAGAGCGATCCGATTGGCGGTGGGGCGATATGGGCCGAATATGGGGTAGGGAAATCCGCAGCCGACGCGTTTCTGCTGCAACATGGTGGCGAGACCCCTGTTACGATCTTTCGTCCCCCATATCTGTATGGGCCGGGTAATGACAACGACCGAGAAACATTCGTGTGGGCCCGCTGCCTGCAACATCGGCCTGTAATCGTCCCAGGTGACGGTGAAACTCCTATTCAATTTCTGCACGCCGAGGACCTTGCTAGCGCCATAGTACGAGCATGTGGCGCAGATGCCTCTGGCGCTCACGTATTCAACGTAGCGAGTGCCGAGGTCGTAAGCCTGAAAGAGTGGGTGCGTTTGGTGGCGAACGTGGGCGGCTTTGCCGATCCCGGCATTCGTGCCCTGAACAATGCTGATGACCATACACCGCGTCAGTACTTTCCGTTCCGCGATTACCCATGCTGCTTAGACGTCGGCCTTCTGCCGCGCCGCCTTGATTGGCGCCCAAGTTACAATCTTCGCGAGGGATTTCGGCAAACATTTGAAAAGCAAGACCTCACGTATCTGGCGAACCGGGTCATGGATGCCGAAATTGAGAACCGAATTCTGGCGAGAATTTCGCAACATTAGTCGAGTGCGGAGATCCGCGCTCCAAACGCTATCGAACGTAACGAATAGTCGCAAAGCAGGACACCATGAGTATACGAATAATGGTTTTGAGCTCCGGCGATGCCGCCGGAATAAATTTTTGCAAGTCATTAAAGTTGTGCAAAAATAAATACCATATAATTGGCGTGGAGACGAATATCTACCGACTGCATTACGCCACGGCCGATGAGTTTCACCTTTTGCCCACCGCTTATGGTCCATCCTATTGGACTACCCTGCAAACCCTAATCCGAGAAAGCAAGCCAGATTTCATCTACGCAGCCGATAGCAACATGGAGCTTGAAATTCTGTCGGCGCGAAGAGCCGAAATTTCTGTTCCATTATTCCTTCCGAGCCAAGCAGCCGTGGAGATATATGAGAATAAATGGCAATCTTATCAATTCTTTGAAAAGGCAGGGATAGTTGTCCCCCACACTACTCTGGTAGAGACCCCCTCCGATATCGATCAAGCCCTAGATCGTCACGGTGAAATCTGGCTGCGGGCAATCCGAGGGAGCGGGGGCAGTGGTTCCATGCCGACCACCGACCCAGTATTGGCAAAAGCCTGGATTGACCGTCACAACGGGTGGGGCAATTTTACCGCCGCCGCGATGTTGAGCAAGCGAATGTCGACCTGGATTGGTCTCTGGCACAGGGGCAACCTCGTGGTCTGCCAAGGCCGCGACCGATTACATTGGGAGTATGGGGCTCTATCTCCCTCTGGAGTAACTGGTATCACCGGCGCGCAAACAACGACCAGTGATCCACTCGTTCACAAGATCGCGCTGGAGGCCATTCACGCAGTTCCATATGAGCCGCATGGAATTGTGGCGGTGGATTTAACCTACGATTGCGACGGCATTCCCAACCCCACCGAAATTCAGGCAAGCCGCTTTTATAGTTCGATCTTTTTTCTTGCAAAGGCTGGGTTGAATTTGCCCGACATGTTCGTCGACCTTGGCCTCCAAGGGCAAATTCCAGACCTCGCCCAGAGGCTGCATCCGCTTCCTGATGGCCTGGCATGGCTGAAGGCCATCGATTTTGAATCGGAATTGACAACGCTTGAAAACATCCGTCGTAGAGAAGCGCAGTGCGCAGTGGCTGTTATTGCGTCATAGGGTGGCGTTTCAAACCAAGTTTTCTGATCGGGCCTTGAGCCCCGATGTGACGTCTCCGCTTTTTCAGACGTCGGGGGTTCTTTCCAATTTCAGAACACGACAGCAACTGGCTGATCAATGCTGTGCAATACACACATAGGAAAAGATGCATGTCGATGAATATTACCACTCCGGTTTGCATTGATAATACGGAGAACATTCTCTCGCTTTACGACGGGTTTATCATCGACCAGTGGGGTGTTATCCATGACGGCGTGTCGGTATATCTGGGCGCTGCTAGCGCGCTGCGTCGTATGAAAAATGCTGGAAAGACGGTTATTATTCTTACGAACTCAAGTAAGACAAATGCGGCAAACATAACGAGGCTAAAAGATAGATTTGGTATTGATGAGGCTCACTATACCTACCTTGTTAGCTCGGCCGACTTACTTATGGAGTTCGTCAGAGATAAAATCGACAAGCCTTGGAACGCGTTGGGGCGGCGGGCCTTTGTTGTTGCTGACGTGGGTGATGGAGATATCATCAATGGAACAGAGCTTAGCCCAGCACCTGTGTCCGACGCGGACTTCGTTCTCCTGCTAAGCATTGCGCCAGGCCAAACGCAAAGGGAGCACCGAGAGTGGATAAGCTCTGCGATCGATCGCGGGTTACCCTTACTGTGCCCGAGCGCAGATTCCTTGTCCGTAAGCCTGATAGGAATCGTGGAGGGGTTGGAGTCGGTCGTGCGAGAATATCGGACTAGGGGCGGTCAGGTTATAAATGCGGGCAAACCAGAGGCCTACGTTTATGAGCGGTGTGAGCAATTGTTGAATGGCATTCCGCCAAAGCGCGTACTGGCTATCGGCGATCAACTGGGATCCGACATCGTCGGTGCAAAGCGACGAAGGTATCATGCCGCTCTGGTTGCGACTGGTGCCACGGAACGGGCATTTCCCGGGCTATCGTTGGCACAGTTAGCAGCGGCGACATTTGAGGCAAGTGAACCCAAAACACACGGCCCGGATTGGGTGCTTCCCAGTCTCCGCTAACGCACGGACTCGCTGCCGGCCCAAGTGTTAGCCTCTGACCTAATCGCTTCGGCGCTTTCTAATTAATGTGATGAGCAAAATGGCGATCTCGATTACGAAGGCAGAAATCGAAGCGATGCTGTCCGAAGCAAAAATCCCTGGCGATATCAGGTGCATTGAAGACATCGCGATCGGAATGCTAAATCACGTGAAGAAGGTCACTATTTCTGGCCACCCGAAGCCGTTCATTGTTCGAATCCGACATTTTGAAGATGCCGAATACGGTCAGGAATTTGCTGCGGAGCGCTACGCGTACAACCTTCTCTCTGATCGCGCCGTTAAGGTGCCTCAGCTTTATTACGTCAATTCCACCAAGACCACCCATCGGTATCCTTTTGCTGTTTTTGAATACATTCCAGGACCGACACTCGACCAGTTGCTCGATGAACGAAACGGCATGTCAGCAGAAAAGCGGCGCAAACTGCTTGAAAGCCTAGGGGCGCTCATGGCGCGAATTCATCAGGTCCGCGGTCCCGGGTTTGGCACGCTCACCAGGGTCATGTTCAGCCGTACGGAAAGACGAAATTTTTGGAGCCAATTGTTCGAAAATGAATATCGACGGTTGGTCGATCTTTCGCCCTCTATGGCGGCCGACTACCGAACTACCTCAGCCGATTGGCTGGACGTATTTGACGCGTTGCCCGCCGCGCTTGGAGATCCCTGTCTTGTCCATGGCGATATCCATGGCCGCAACATAATTGTGGATCGGAGCGACGAGCTTTTCCTGCTCGACTGGGAGGCAAGTCGCTTTCGAATGGCTCTCTATGATTTCTGCCAGATCCGATATTGCAATTTGCGGGGCGATCCAATCGGGTGGGGTCACTTATTGAGCGCCTACATTGAGGCTGGCAGCATCGCGATAAGGGAATCCGAACTCGAAACGGCAATCCGTATTTGCGAAGCATTTTGGCATATAAGAATCGGGCTTTTTCAACGCCAGTTTTCGTTCGCCGAAGGAAGCTATTTTGGAGCCGCCGAGGAGCACATCGGGGCATTCCAGTCTCTTCTTCTTGCTGACTTTCGGGCGCGAGATTTTAACCGAAAGGAATAGGACTGCGACGCTAAAAATCGTCGCCCCTTATAATGCCAGCAAAACCCAACCCATTTAAGAGATAGTCCATTGTCAGTTCTCGTTTCGCCAGATGCTCCGGTCCGTCGTGAGGTAATGTCACGAAGGAAAAAGATATTATTGGTCTCTGGTCTTACCATCACGCAAATTGTCGGCTGGACGACAATGTTTTATCCAATAGCAGCGATAGGTGCCGCGATGAGCCGGGATCTACTTCTGGCGCGTGAAACTGTCTATGCAGGGCTTACTCTAATGATGATTGTAAGTGCGGTACTCTCTCCATACGTAGGGCGCCGCCTTGATAGAGATGGCACACGGAGCGCCATGTGCTTGGGATCAATCATCGCCGCATCTGCCCTGCTTCTGATCTCCCAGTCGCAAAGTGTTTCTGTCTATGCTATCAGCTGGCTCCTCTTGGGCGTAGCAATGCCGATGTGCCTTGGCTTGGCCGCTTATACAACTATTACACAGACTATGGGTGGCGATGCGCGCCGAATCATCACCATCCTAACGCTCTTCACCGGATTATCATCGACTATTTGCTGGCCACTGGTTGAAGTAATTTCTGAAAAGGCGGGATGGAGAGGTATGTTTGTTGCGTTTGCAGCGATACATTTTTGCGGCTGTCTGCCGATCCATCTTCTGATTTTGCCCAAGCGGCGTATGACCATGCAAACAGGAGGCAGTCGCGTCGAACCGATGATCCCAGGTGTATTGCCGGCGAACAGACATGCGAATGGCCTTGCGCTCACAGCCGTTGCATTCTCATTCTATGGACTCGTGAGCTCTGGGCTCGCACTTCATTTTATCGAGCTGTTCAAGAGCCTCGGTATTCCAGCGACCACCGCGGTTACGGTGGCTTCGCTCAATGGCATAACGCAGGTATCCGCTCGCGGAACGGATTTCGTCTTTGGCAGCCGCTACTCTCCGGTAGTCAGCAGCCTTGGAGCACTGATTATACTGCTGCTAGGATTTCTCGTATTTTTCGTCCTGGGCGCGTCCGCTGCGAGTGCTGCAATCTTGGTCGGTTGTTTTGGAGTTTCGGCCGGAGTAATGACGATAGCGCGAGCATCTATTCCATTGTGGCTGTTTGGCAGCAAATCTTATGGAAATTATTCAGGTCGGCTAAGCCTACCTTACAATCTGGTATCTGGTTTTGCCCCCATGGTTTTGGCTTTCGTAATCGACGAAAGCGGCCCTATCTCGGCGTTGTGGGTGGCCTTTGCGGCTACCGTTGGCGCGGCCGTTGCCATGACGTACCTAATGAGAGCAATCCGGAAACGGACCAATTGACGTGACCCGTGCCATGAGGGGTCCGATGAGAAGCGAATACGATGTAATAGTAGTTGGAATGGGTATTTCCGCGGGCCCAGTTATCGAGCATCTAGCGGAGGACGGTCGCCAGATTCGCATCCTCGTGATAGAGAAAGGTGACGATTGGGATCCAGATGCAAACCGTGATGCACCTCGCTTCAGGCCAACTAGGCAAGAGCCCGTCGATTTTGTCGGCGGCCCAGCTGATCATACAACCATTAGGCCGTGGTGGACAACTAACCTTGCGGGTGGCGGATCAGCCTTGTGGTATGGTCAGTTGTCACGATTCTCGGAATCAGATTTTTGCGCGGCGACGTTAGCTAAATCCCAAGGTCAAGGGGTGAACGATGCCGAATTATCCGACTGGCCCGTCGGGCTTGCAGAGTTAGCACCCTACTATGATCTCGTAGAGCAACGCCTACTTCCCTATGGACCGCCCGATCAACACGGCCTTAGCCTTAACGAGTGTTCGTTCTACCGCCGCCGACAATCCCTGTCTCACCTCGAAAAATCATTGCTGCAGTTTCTGCAGGCATCAGAGCTCACCCCTTATATCGGATTCACATGCCTTGGTGGCCCGATGTGGGACAGAGAGCCCGTTGATCCGCTTACAATGCGGAAGCTTTCAGGCAAAGGATGTTTGGCGTATCGCCCAAACTATTATTCGCTTTCGCGTAGTGCGCTAAAAAGGAACACTCAATCGAAAGTACTCTACTCCACTGAAGCGACCTCGCTAATCGTAGATGAAACGCGCGTTCGCGGGGTCCGCACTAGCTGCCAGCGCTCGAATGAACCGGGTGAACATTTCGCGCCATTGGTGATTCTCGGATGCGGACCAATCCAAACGGTAAGAATCCTTTCCTCTGTCGACCAGGGCAACGAAATGCTAGGCCGTAGATTTACGTTCAGCACACAGTCCGTCGGTTATATTCAGACGAAGATCCGACGGTCTAGAAGCCCTGTCGACATCCTTACTGGCTCCTTTTCAAACGTTTCGAGTAAGGATTACTACGTCGGCCCCGCTGGTGGTCTCGTCAAAGGTGGAAAGCTAGCAATTTATGATGCGATAGCGTTTGATGGGTCAACGAAAACACGCTCGCGTCTTTCAAAAATTACTAATGAAAGCGACGCGATTATGGACGATGCTGAACAACACTATCTCCTTAAGGTGAGCTTCAAGGGAGAATCGATTCCGTGGCGTAAAAAGTACATTCAGGCGGATAGGGGTTCCCAATCCAACCGAAATACGGTGTCGATAAGATATGAGCCGCACGCCCATGACCTTGCGTTGATGGCAGCTACGGAAGGCATCTTTGCGAGCATTGCGAGGTCTTTGCCCGGCGGTTGTGTCCTGGGGCATTTGGCACCTGACGAGCAACTGTGGCTCAGCGCACATCAGCACGGAGGTGCCATCTTTGGAACAAACCAACGCTACAGTGTGATTGACATAAACTGCGAGCATCACCGCTTGAATGGCTTGTTCGTAGTGGACGGCAGTTTTATGCCGACATCCGGGGCAAGCAACTCATCCCTTACGATAATGGCCAACGCTCTGCGTGTGGCCCATCATATTTCTTCGGCAATCAGATAGCGAACGCCAGCAGACTAGCGTAAATAGTGCCTACGTCGCGGCCAAGGGTCTTGGATCCGGGCAAGGTCGGGCTCTGTTCCACCGCTTCGCTGTGAGCTATGCCGTGCCACTCAACGGCACCCCTCGCTAGGAGCGGTCAGTCCGAACGTATCCATCCGGCGTGTCGCGCCTTGTTCGGGTGATGAACGAGTGGTCTTAAGCGTGCTCTTATGAGCGCACTTAGGAGCAGTTGATGGGTCAGATCACGTTGCTCACAGGCCCCGAACGTCGGCGGCGGTGGAACGAGGAGGAACGGCGCCAGATTTTGGAGGAGGCGTTTTCGCCCGGAGCCTGTGTGACGCAGGTGGCGCAGCGGCATGACGTTTCGACGGCGCTGATCTACACATGGCGTCGCAAGCTGTGCGAACACGTCCCGGACCCGTGCCTTACAGAGGCGGTGGTTGTGGATGAAGACGTCGGCCATCCGCTGGAGCACCGGCCGGCTATTGTCGTGGAGCTGGTAACGGGCGGCCGGGTGAGCATCTTCGCGGGAGCGACGCCCACGCTGGTTACGGCAGTGGTAAAGGCACTGCGGTGATCCCGTCGGGCGCGCGGGTGTGGCTGTCGATGGGCCACACCGATATGAGGAAGGGCATGCAGGGCCTGGCTTTGCTGGTGCAGCAGCACCTGAAGCGCGATCCCCACGGTGGTGATCTCTACGTTTTCCGCGGACGCGCCGGATCGCTGGTAAAGATCATCTGGCATGACGGGATCGGCATGTCGCTTTATGCCAACTAACTGGCTTCATACTACAGCCCTTTCCTTGAGATCGGAGCATTTTGAGGAGTTGAGTCGGCGGATGGCTTCTGCCCGATGGGCAAGCTGGTTCCATCGGCTGCACTGCTTGGCTGGGACGTGCGGTCCTGGCAGCTCATAGAGGCCGATATAGCCGTTGTAGGCATGTCTTTTCACGATGCCGTATTTCGCCCATCTGACCAGGGTACATTCGGTGATCCCGAGTTTTGCGCAGGCTTCTGCTTTTGTCAGCATTCCCCGCTCGCGCAGCCGGTCGTAGCGCGAGCGCAGACCATATTGCTTGACAAGATAGATGACGCGCAAGTCGGTGAACTGGGCGTCAGCCTTGCCGCGCCGCGCTGAGCCGCCGGGACGGATTCCCCTTGCATTCAGGATGTCAGCGATTTCAGCGCAGATATGATCGTCGAGAAGCTTGTCGACCAATTCGACCACCTCGGGCCGGGTCCTTACCTGCTGTGCGGAGGATTTCGGGTTCTGAGTGGTCAATGTTTCGGTCCTTCCGCCTCTGAAGCGGATGTGGATCCGGGTCTCTCCCTCGGCCTGGAACTTGAGCAATGTGACGTCTTCGACAAGATAGGCAAGGAGTCGCTTGCGTTCTCGGTTCGGCAAGGTGGGGTCGCACCAGACCGTTTTGAAGTCGGCCGTCATGGCGATCAATCGATCACGGATTGCATCGTCGAGTGTCGCTCGGTCTTCGCGTAGAGCGCGCGCTCTTTCTTCTCGTAGATCAGCCAGCATGCGCAGTTTGTCGTTCCATTCGCGTTCAAGGGTGTCGGCAACCAGGCGGTTGTTCGGATCGACCAGCATAAACCGCCGCTGTGCAAGATCGGCATCGATTTGGGCGCGTTCGACGGCGCGGAGCCGGAGTTTGTCCGCTTCGTCATAGCGCGCTTCGATCTCTTTTCGGATCTCCAGAGCTAATTCCACGGCGGCGGGCGTCATTTCCGCGGCGATCAGTTCACCGATCGCCGCGTCGACGGGCCAGCCTGCGATCGACTGGCAGTGAGGCTCACCCCGAGAGACGTAGGCGCGGCTGCAGACGTACCAAGTGTCCACCTGACCGCGCCGGGTGACGTAACGGGCCCTCATGTGGCAGCCACACCGCCCGCATATGACGCGCCCCTGCAACAAAGCCGCGCCTTCGCGCGGTGGCGAGACCCGCGCGGTCTGGTAGCCTTGGCCATTGGCCTCGAGCGCCTTCAGGTTGTGCTGGAACTGCTCCCAACTGATATAGCCGGGATGGGCGTCCGGGATGCATGCGAGCCATTCATTGGGCTCACGTTTACGGACCTGTTTCTTTCCGTCGACGGTCCTGCGGTAAAGACGCTGGCCATAGGCATAGACGCCCGCGAAGCGAGGATTGTGCAGCGTGCGTAAGGCTGTCGATGTGGTCAGGGGTTGGAAGACCACCCGCTTGCTGTTGCGGAACCGGGATGGGAAGAGCAGACCTTCGCTGGCAAACGCCTTGACGGTCTGCGTAGCCGACCCGACCCGCGAGAACGTCTCGAAGAAGTGGGTGATCATCTCCCGGATCTGAGCGTCTGGATCGAGGACCACATCGCCAACCTCATTATAGATGAAGCCGGTCGGAAGGGGGCAACGATATTCACCGCGGCGTGCTTTGTTGAGAATGCCACCACGCAACCGGGCTTTGATAACGTGCAACTCGGCCTCGCTCATCGTGCCCTTGAGGCCCAGCAGAAGCCGGTCATTGAAGTTGGCCGGGTCGTACACGCCATCTTCGTCGAGGATGAGTGTGTCGGCCAAAGCGCAGATCTCCAGCAGCCGATGCCAGTCCGCATTGTTTCTGGCGAGGCGGGATACTTCCAGCCCCATGACGATCCCCGCGCGCCCCATGCCGACATCGGACACCAAGTGCTGGAAGCCTTCGCGCCACGCCGCTGAAGCGCCGGATTCGCCCTGGTCGCTGTCGATGACGGTGATCTGGTCGTCGCGCCATCCAAGCCCGATCGCGCGACCACGAAGATCGTATTGACGCTTGGTGCTTTCGACGTTCTCCATGACCTGTCGCATCGATGACTGTCGGATGTAGAGGTAGGCGCCACGCTCGAGATGATGCGATTGGACCTTGAGCTTTTCGTTCATGCTGTTCTCCGTTCAGGGGCCGCCATCACGATGGTGGCGAGCAAGTGGATGATTGTGCGTCGCTCGGACGTTTCGTCTGCGATCGGCAGCCTGGCGACTGGCGGCAAAGCCGCGGGTGGGGACCAGCCCGGCATACGCAAGATCGCGCTAACCCAGGCCCACATGCCGCGATGCAGAAGGATGGTAAGACCGCTGCGTGCCTCCAGAGGGAGCGCGGCGCCAAGCGCGGCGGCGCGCAGTATTTCGTATCGCTCCGTGGCACGGGACTGCATCGCGCAATGCAATTGCGCACCGCCACTGATGGTTACACCGTTTTTTTTTCGCCGAGCGCACGCTCGATTGTTCTGGGGTGGACATCGAGTCCGAACTCTGTCCGGAGCCGGTTCGTCAGTTCGCGTGCCCGAATGGGCTCGCCCGGAACCACCTGGGCCCTGAGGAAGGCCAGCACTTCGCTCTGGATCTTGTGCGGGCCGTGCGGGCCGCGCTTCCTCGGTACTAGGCCGGCCAGACCCGCGTCCTCGAAGTCGGCTTTGGCCTGGTAGAAGGTCGGCCGGGAGACGCCATATTCGTCGGACACCTCCGTTACCGACATTTTGTCGACCGATACGCGCCGCAGCATCTCGTACTTCACCTGCACGATGTCGCGCGGATCGAAGAAGCCGTCCTCCCGGAACTTCTGATCGCCGATTTTTTCCGGGGCTGGATTGAGCGTGCCATCCTCGGCCAAAGCGCTGCCTTTCGATTGCCTGTGTTTGACGCTGTCCGACACCTGCGCCGCCCCCGATGCCGACTCAATTGACGTAATTATAAATATGTCGCGTATGGCTAAACCGTCAAGCGGATATCTGTCAACAAATCGAGTATAATCTCTGCTAATACGGCACATTCAGCGAAGCTCCCATGGGTTTTGCGGCGTTATTTTCCTTGCAACATCGGCAAAATTTCCCTTACAATCTTGCGGCGTTGCGCATCTCCCTTGCGATATGAGGCGCTCTACGAGACCGCTGAGTTCCAGTAGGTCGGTGAGGCTGCACAGTGCGCGCCCGTTTCCCGCGATAACCTCAAGGCTGGGGCCTGCTGCATCGGTCCATTGCGGCGGAACAGTGCAAATCCGGCCATCGTCAAAGCGCAGCAGCAATAGCTTGCCCCCTCGGTTACCGCGCTTCCCAACGCAGGCACCTCGCTGCCCGGAATACGGATGAAAGGGGTGAGTCACTGTCACAAACTGCGACGGGGACGATGAACCGCCTGCATTTCCAAGTGAGTTACAAGCGGCTCGAGAAGGGCCGCTTCATTTGGCCCCAGGCGAAGGACGGTGCAGTGTCGCTGACGAGCGCTCAGCTGGCGTGTTTGCTCGACGGGATTGACTGGCGCAACCCGCAATACAGCTGGCGTCCGGCGAGCGCGGGATAGGACGCGGATTTCCTCAGCCAAAGCGGCATTTTTCGGTTGCACCGAGAGACAGGTGCTGATTCATTTCGGCCATGGAAGCCGCCGTTTCGCCCCTGCCGGACGATGTCGAAGCGCTGAAGGCGCTGGTTGTTTCGATGGGCGCCGAACTTGCCGCTGCGAGGGCTAAGGCGTCGGCCACGGAAGCTCTGATCGGGCACCTCAAGCTGCAGATCGCCAAGCTCAGGCGCGAGCAGTATGGCCCCAGCGCCGAGCGCAGCCGCCGGCTCCTGGACCAACTGGAGTTGCAACTCGAGGAACTCGAGGCCACAGCCAGCGAAGATGACCTTGCCGCCGAGGCGGCGGCGACCAGGACGACCAGTGTCACCGCCTTCGAGCGCAAACGGCCAGTGAAGAAGCCGTTTCCCGAGCATCTGCCGCGTGAGCGCATCGTCATCCCCGCGCCATGTTCGTGCCCGACTTGCGGCGGGACGCGGCTTTCGAAGCTCGGCGAGGACGTGACCGAGACGCTGGAGGTGATCCCGCGTCAGTGGAAGGTCATCCAGACGGTGCGCGAGAAGTTCTCGTGCCGGAACTGTGAGACGATCACCCAGCCGCCGGCGCCGTTCCATGTCGTGCCGCGTGGCTGGGCAGGTCCTGGCTTGCTCGCCATGCTGCTGTTCGACAAGTACGGCCAGCATCAACCCTTGAACCGCCAGGCTGAACGTTTCGCTCGCGAGGGCGTGCCACTGAGCCTGTCGACGCTCGCCGACCAGGTTGGCGCGGCCACTTTCGCGCTCATGCCCCTCTATCGCCGGATCGAGGCTCATGTTCTCGCCGCCGACCGATTGCACGGCGACGACACAACGGTGCCGGTCCTCGCCAAGGGCAAGACCGATATCGGCAGGCTGTGGGTCTATGTCCGCGACGACCGGCCATTCGGCGGCGCCGATCCGCCCGCCGCGCTGTTCCACTATTCGCGCGACCGCCGTGGCGAACATCCGCGAGCGCATCTCGACAGCTGGTCCGGGATCCTGCAGGCAGACGCCTATGGCGGCTATGGCGAACTCTACGCAGCCGATCGTCGCCCAGGGCCTGTGCTCGAAGCGGGCTGCTTTGCCCATGCGCGCCGCAAGTTCTTCGAACTCGCCGACGTCGAGGGATCAGCGCGCAAGAAGAGCCGCGGCGAACGGACAGGGGCGGCGATCTACCCGATCGCACTGGAGGCGGTGCAGCGCCTGGATGCACTGTTCGATATCGAGCGCGAGATCAACGGATTGAGCGCTGAAGCGCGTGCTTGCGCCCGCCAGGAGCGCAGCGCTCCACTGATGGAGGACCTTCACGTCTGGCTGATCGCCCAGCTTGCCCAGCTCTCACGCAACCACGATCTCGCCAAGGCCATCAACTACATGCTGCGCCGATGGCCGGCGTTTACCCGCTTCCTCGACGATGGCAGGATCTGCATTACGAACAATGCGGCTGAACGGGCCTTGCGCTGCGTCCCGCTCGGTCGCAAGGCCTGGCTGTTCTGTGGCTCCGATCGTGGAGGCCAGCGCGCTGCAGTCATCTACGCCCTCATTGGCACCGCCAAGCTCAACAATGTCGATCCGCAAGCCTGGCTTACCGATGTGCTTCACCGCATTGCCGGGCACCCCGCCAATCGCCTCGACGAGTTGCTGCCGTGGAACTGGCGGTCCAAGCCCGCCGCAATCGCAGCCTGACAATGCACATCAACAAAATCCATTCCGTGCGAACCATCGCGCTCGTCGCCCGGGACCTCGGCGAAGATGAGGACTGGCTCGGCCAAATCGCTATCGAAATGGAACCCGAGGACGGTCTGATCTGGGTCTACGGGCCAGACCACGAAGACGGCGTCATGGCCTTCTCCGAATTCGGCATCGAAAGCCTTCAAAACCTCATCGCCATCCATCGCGACGGAAACAAATAGGTTCGTCCGCGTCCCTCACCGGAGGGATACGTCCGAACTAACTTGGTCTCAATGGCGGATATTTTTAGCACTTCCGCCGTCCTTTATGGTTGCGGCCTCTGATGAGGCACGGCGCCCCAATATGGATGTGCCTGACGAGCAGGAGCAGATCAGATGAGGCGGGTATGGGCGCCTCCGGTCGTTTGATGGTCGACCCGGGTTGCGCCGGAATCAAAACGCCGACGACCACCAAGCCTGCCACGATCCGAAACATGTTGCTGCCCCCAGCAAAGTTTTCTATCGGCCTGCAAGACCTATTTCGCAAAATAAGCAGAAATCCGCCGATCTGCCTTGGTCTGCCAAGTGTCGTCAATACAAAGGAAGCCATCGGTCGGGCTTGAGGACGCGGCGACGCCCGCCCGCTTCAGTTCGGCCGACTTCTCGGCCTCGGCTGCACGGAAGCGGTAATGATCGAATACGTCGAGGACATGCGTTGCATACGCTTGGGCAAGCGCGGGATCGCGCTGCACGATTACCAGGTTTTCGTCGTTGGAGTAGGACGCCTTATAACCGAGGTTGTGGCTGCCAAATGCGACCACGCAATTCTCCGGGTCAAGCGGGTCTATCACCAGGATCTTGTCGTGGATGATCGCCTTGCCCGCGCTCAAAATTTCATTGTTGACGAAATTGCCGAGTTCGCGGCCGATATCTTTGTCGGTGAGCGCGGTCGCGCGCACGACATTGACACCGCCTTGCTGGATAATGAAGGGCGAACTCGGCACCAAAGGTTTGCCATCTGGGCCGGTGCCTGAGGGCTGGTAACCCCAGGCCAGCGGGTCGGAGACCGCACCGACCACCTCCAGGCTGGTATCCGCCAGGCCGAGGTCGATCGCCTGCGAGATGATCGAGTGAACTCCCCCCTTGGACGGCAAAAACACCGCGAACAAAATCATGCGGTGTGCACGGCGCATCAGGGAGAAGAGACGGTCCATGTCCGGGGGAGGTGGCGGTTGATGCTTGGCGCGCGCCGAAGGGGGCTGTTCGGCGCCAGGAACGTTGGGCGAGAACCAACATTCGAATGCAGCACCGTTAGCGAGATTGCCGGTCACCGGAGTGCGGTCGGCGTCTTTTACGACATCGCCCTGGTCGGCGCCGGTGTTGGCATCCGCCGTTTGCGCAGGCTGCGGCAGGGGGTGATCGAGCAGGCGTTGCCAGTAGTCGAGATATGCGCGCGCTACGTTCGCGTCTTCGATGACAATGCAATTGTTGCTCTGGCCGGAGATGCCACTCCACGTCCAGTTGGTCGAACCGGTAAGCACCGCTTGGGGGGCGCCCTGGTTGTCCGACCAAACGACGAATTTGTTGTGGCCGATGTGGCCGCTGCCGTTGAACAGCCGGTCCTGCATACGGAAAGTCGCGCCAGGCGCATCCGCTATCGCGCGCAGGGTCGCGCGCGCTTCTTTGTTTCTCGTATCGTAGTCGGTATGAATGACCTTCTTGGTAATCTTGTCCTTGGTGTCTTGGGACCCTGCGTCTGACAGGATCAACTGCATCCGGGGTGCCGCGGCGACAAGGAGGTCGAGTAACTGCCGATCCTCAAGCTCGTAAAGGGCCGCATGAAATTGCCCGCCCGCTCGGCTCAGGAACTCGGTCATCGTCGTCGGGACGTCGCCGGCCAGGTAGCGTCGCAGTGAGTCATTTGGTTCGCGCAGACGAACTTCAAGTTCGTTGCGCCCAACTTTGCCATCATTCTCTTCGAGCATGCGGATCAGGAACTGGCTCGATAGAATGCCGTTGGTGAAGGTGGAGATGAACGGTCCCAAGCGGCGGGTGGCCTCAACGATGTTGGTGAATGCCGGAGGTGCCAGATAACCAAGCCGGATAGGTCCACCCTGATAATGATGCTGGACGCGCTGTTTGGTTTTTGCGTCCCAATGGCTTTCGGGGATGGGCACCACTTCCTCGAGCCCATCGCGCAGGCGACCTACCGGGCGGATGCGGTATCGCAGCCGCTCATTTTCGGGCCGGAGACCCAACTTGTCGCGGTGTCGCCGCAGCGTGAGGTCGCGCCAGTTAAACTTCTGCACCGGCCATACGGTGGTGTTCTGCGCCTGCCAGTCCGGATTCGACTGCCCTTCAAAGGCGACATAGGCGGCAAGCGCGCGCTCGGCGGTTACCAGACCGCTGGCATCGAGATATTCGCGAACAATGTGGAAGCCCAGGCAATCAGGAATCGGGTCGGGGTTAGTCTGCCATGCAAGAAACGCAACTTCATTGTTGACGATTGCAGTAGCTTTAACGATCTGCACCATCTCATCCTCACCTAGAAGAACAACGGCCTGATCCCAAGCGACCTGACCTACCGCCAATCATACTGCCATCCAGCCGGCTCGATTTTATAAGACGGCTAAATGTATAAAGAAGGCTGAAGCCTTCATACCCGACCTTCTTCACAGGAAATGTTGTTACATTCCAGAATAAATCGCCAAAGTAAAGTCTTGTTCGTACAATTATTTTATGTTGATATTGCGTTTTGGCGCTCAAAGTGCGAGAGCCGCTCCATGATCCAATCGAGCTGGATAGCGGCCATGTTAACAGGGCAATCGCGGCGCCGATCGGCGCCGGTTTGGCTCATGTAGGCTTGTTCAAAGTGCCCATGGGACGCTATCGTAGAGCCGGTCACAGGCTCATGACTGAAGCGGCATATGGATGAAAAACAGATCCCGCCCAACGCCTGATCCGACTATTGCAACAGAAGTCCCTTGGGCGGACCACCTAACCGCTAATGACAACAAGCATCTCACGATCTATTTGGACCTCATGGACGCATGTGCCGATGTGCCAGCGAAGAAGAGATGGCGCAGGACATCATGGGTATCGATCCGGTGAGGGTGCCAGTCCGCGCCCGCAATGCTGTTCGCAGTCATCTCAAACGAGTGCTTTGGTTTATGGATAAGGGATACAAGAAGCTGTTTTCAACCTAGCTGCCAAGATACCCACGGCGCTGCACGTTTGGCGATGCATCATGCGGCGCGGACGGCGCCAGGAGTGTTGGTACGGAAATATGGAGGCGGACGATGCCAAATAGGCTTGTCATGATCCTTCGGCATGCCGAGAAGCCGGTTCTCGATGGCGCCGATCTTGGAGTGACGGAACAAGGCGAAAGTGATCCCGCCTCATTGACCGTGCGTGGCTGGCAACGCGCGGGTGGGCTTTGCTCATTCTTTTCCAGGCCGCCTGTACCTATGGAAAAGCCGGCATCGATTGTTGCGTCGGGCACAGTCAAAAAAGATGGGTCCGGAACCCGGAGCAAACGGCCTAGCCAAACAATCACGCCACTGGCAAGACGCCTCGGTCTTCAACCTGACGTCACTTATTCGAAGGGCCAAGAGGCGCTGGCGGCCGAAGCCATCCGCACAGCCCCAACACCTGTGTTGGTAAGCTGGCAGCACGAATCTATTCCTGATCTGGCAGCTGCCCTCGTCGGTGGCGCGGGTATCGCTCCGGAATCTTGGCCGGACGAGGATTTCGACAGCATCTGGGTGTTGCAGAACGATGGCGCAGACGTGTGGTCATTCTCGCGTCAGAGCCAAGGGCTTCTCGACGGTGATGGGAAATTGTTCTGATACAGATGGCATGAAGAGCCGCGACCGCTCCAGTCCTGATGCCGTCAAATCGCGGCTCGCAGAGCCGTCTTTTAAGACGCGCCTGGCTGCTCCCGCACTATCCAATCCAGTATGTCCGGGTCAACCTGCTCGTCGCCGGTGAGATCTCGGATCATTTGGGCGGCGTATTCTCGGGACTGGCTTTCCGGGAT
This sequence comes from Mesorhizobium waitakense, assembly GCF_056431085.1. NCBI lineage: Bacteria > Pseudomonadati > Pseudomonadota > Alphaproteobacteria > Hyphomicrobiales > Phyllobacteriaceae > Mesorhizobium > Mesorhizobium waitakense. Next base: position 47,160 of record NZ_JBWKME010000134.1, read on the forward strand.
TTCCCCTTCGATGATCGCCCGGCGGATGGCGCTTCGCAGGATTTCGCAATCGAATGCAGACACCTTGGCGCGTGACATTGTCAGGCTCCCGGACATAGGCGGAAGCTCCAACTTCCAACCGTCCGCAATTGCCCTTTATTCGGTACGGGCGATTTGGGGATCATACGCCTTACTGCGCGTTGCGCGAGTCGAACGAATGTGGGTCCGTCAAACAGACCATATCGCCCGTCACCACGGGAATGATTGTGAGGCGAACCTGGCCATCACGCTCGGTGCTATGCGGTTGGGCGTTGCCTTTTCCGTTGCTGGTCCGCCCGGAGCCGATGACGTTCCCTTCTAGCCGGCGCATCCGTCTTGTCCCGATCCTGCCCGCTCCATTCGCTGCGCTCCCGTGTTGGGGACAAGCCCGCTTTGAGCGCCGTCACCTTTGGAACCGTCCTCCGGGACAGAAACCATCAACCAAAGGAAAAGACCATGACCTACAACCGCAACACCAAGTCCGAGGCGAAATCGCCGATCTACCACGCCTACACCGTGCGCGACGGCAAGGACGGCCAGAAGGGCTTCTGGACCCGCATCGGCTCCTTCTTCGCCCACGACGACGGCGAGGGCGGAACGCTCCTCCTTGACGCGCTGCCCATCGATGGGCGGGTCGTCCTCCGCACCCCTAAGGCTGACGAATAGGAGGCCGCCATGCAGATCTTAACCCAAGACCTGCGGGAGAAGCTGCTGGCGAATGGTCGCCAGCAGCAGCCTCTCCGCGGCACCGGCAGCGAAATCGACTTCGTCCCCGTCGTCAAACTGTTCACGCCGGATGCCGGCGCGACCTGGCTCCTGACCGAGATCGATCCAGAAGACCCGGATATCGCCTTCGGTCTCTGTGACCTTGGGCTTGGTTGTCCCGAGATCGGGAACGTGAGCCTCTCGGAACTAGCTGCCGTTCGAGGCCGCCTTGGTCTACCCGTGGAACGCGACCGGCACTTTAAGCCGGACAGAGCCCTATCGGGCTATGCCCGCGAGGCTCGTCGCCATGGTCGGATTCGGGCGTAACGTTCGTCACCATGCTCAACGCCATCCTTACGGGTGGCGTTGAGTGCCGAAGGCGATAGCGGCCAGACCTCAGGCCCTGGCCTTGCGTTTCGTCGCAGGTTTCTTGGCTAGAGCTGGCTTCCTTCCCAAGCCTAGCGACTTTGCCAAAGCCGAACGGGTCGCCGAATAACTCGGCGCCACCATGGGATAGTCCTTCGCCAACCCCCATTTCGCCCGGTATTCATCAGGCGTCAGCCCATGACTGGTCGCAAGATGGCGCTTAAGCGACTTGTATTTCTTACCGTCCTCGAGGCTGATGATGTAGTCCGGAAACACCGACCTTTTGGGGTTAACTGCCGGCTTGGGCGGGGGTTCTACTATGGGAGATGGTGGGCTAATATTCGACAATGCCGAATTCACGCTCGCGATCAAATCCGGTAATCCGGACACTGGAACAGCGTTCCTTTGGACATAGGCGGCAACGATATCGGCAGTAAGTTCAATCATATTATTGATTGGTTCCCCGGGCATCGACGTGCTCCTTCAATCACCATATTCTCATATCCGTCAAAGAGACGATATGCGCCCAACCTATGCCATTTGGACTTTCTCCAATCAAGTCGGATATTTGGCATTTCTGTATGACGCAGGGGAAAAGCGAACTTTCGTTTGGTGGCAAAGCGTAGCCACGCCAAACCCACCTCCCGGTTAGTGCGGGACCAAAGAATGTTGCAGTTGCCTCAATTGACGATAGTCTATAGGGATCAAAGGCGGGGTCTTGGTTATACAACGCGAGATATCACGGGAGTATCGATCGAAAATTCCCAATAGAGCTTCTGCTGTTGCTACCTAGTCCCTAGGGCGGACCACCTAACTGCTTATGATAGAGAGCATCAGCCCATCTATTTGAAGCTCCTGGAAGCGTGGTTCGACGAAGCCAATCGAGTGGTGTGGCTGTCGACTACGGGATCCAAGGAGCTTTTCAAATCCTTGCCGCAAAAGTGCCTATAGAATCGGTACGAATTCTTTGCCAGTTGATCGACCAAATGCGAGGCCGGCGACTCAAGAGCGGTGAAGCTTCCGCTATCGTCCAGAGCTCTCCGATAGTTCGCCCATGCATTCCTCGAGCTTCTCCAGG
>NZ_JBWKME010000135.1:0-16517 GCF_056431085.1 Mesorhizobium waitakense
CTCATCGCAAACATCCGCATGCTCACCCGACGGCTCGCAAGAGCCTGAAAACACCGCGGTCGTTCTGATTCAGACACTAAGAAATCAACGCCGGGCCAATCCACGCCTGCGCACACAACGATTAACCCAGCCACGGGCAAAGGAATTCTTTCACCCGGCCATTAGACGGTTTGCCTCTGCCGCTTCTTTCCGTCGTTATCCCCCGGTGTGCTCATCCTAGCCCCGGGATTATACTGAACGTGAATATGCGGAAACATAGGCCCTTGGTCGTTCACGAGGACCAAATACTTTGCTTTGCCAAGCTCAGAGTTAAGCTCCTGCTGCAAAAAATGTCCCATTAGAGTTGAAAACATACCAACTCCACGATCCGCCAGCTTTCTCGTCCTAATATCAACCGCGTTCCCGGAATGATGCAGAGACCAACGAGAGTGGTTGTACCACTCTTTTCCAGCTGTGAACTCAAGTTCAACGCGCCTCGGCGCATATTGCTTGAAAACGCGTCGAATTATCGGAATAGCCTGCTGCATTGGCGGACTGAGGCGGCTTTCGATCTGTCTCATCGGAACCTCCGTGAAAAAGAAAGTGTCACTCCTATACCACAAGTACCACAATCACGCGTTTGGATCGTGACCCACTTGGCAAAAAACTGTGACCCCTGCCGAACGGAAGCACGGTTGTTCGGTGCTTTTGTAGGCTGCTCCATAAACCGGCAGCGCAAGGTTGATCTTGATCGGCATCGCGTCCTCCTCGGTCCATCTGAGAGCATACAAACCCGTTTTCCCTATCTTTGACATGATTCTTGGTATAAATTTTTGCAGGCCTTTGGCGGCACGGGGTCCACACGCTCAGGCATGACTGTATTTGCGTGGGGTGCGCTTCGAAGGTTGCAAGACAGGATTGACGCAGACCGGAACGGGCATACTGATATGACCCATTGCCACAAACTCCTGCTTCGCATCCCGCTGCTTTTGCTTCTCGTGCTTCTTGGCTCGGCTGGCGCTCGCGCCGCGGTCGAGCAGAACCCGTCGCCGCAGCCGCGCAACCGGCTGGCGATCGTCATCGGCAATTCGAACTATCAAAGCACCCGGCTAGAGCATCTCCCCAATGCGGCAAACGATGCCACACGACTTTCGGAGAGCCTGAAGCGGCTGAATTTCGAAGTCCTGACGGGAACCGATCTCTCGACCGAGGGTTTCACCAAACTGCTTCGAGACGCCGATGCAAAGTTGCCGACCGCCAGTGCAGTCTTGATTTTCTATGCCGGCCATGGCGTGCAGTTGAATGGTGAAAACTACCTGCTCCCGGTCGATACGCCCGACCCCGAAAGCCTGGAAAAACTGGTGGCCAGCGCCATCAAGCTGAATGACGTCATCGCCAGGTACGCGCGCCGGGACCGCCAGACATTCATATTCCTGGACGCGTGCCGCAACAATCCGCTCGGTCCCGGCGCCGGTGCCGGCAATGGTCTGGCGCAAGTTGACGTCGGTGAGAACACGTTCGTTGCCTTTGCGACGCAGCCCGGCAATGTCACGGCCGATGGCGGCGGCGAGAACAGCCCGTTCACCGTCGCGTTGCTGAAGAATCTCGAGATCCCCGGACTGAGCGTCTCCGACATGATGATCCGCGTCCGCAACGAAACCGAAGCATTGACGGTTGGCCGTCAAGTGCCGTGGGATCAATCGAACCTGCGCGAGCAGTTCTATTTCACGGAGCAGCAGGCGCTCGATCCGGCACAGTTGAGCGCAAGCCTTTCGCGAATTCTGGCAGACCCCATCGCCAAGAAGAGATTGCAGGTCGAGCTAGCCTCCAGCGACTTGCAAACTGCCGTGCTCGTCGTAGGGCAGACGTTGCGGTCGGTCGAGATTCCGGCACCGTCAACCGGTGCACCCGAGCCGGTCGGCACTCAGGTCGCCAATCTGTCGCCAACTGAAAGCGTTGAGGACGCTCGCCAAAACGTCGTCTCCGGCCTCGAAACCCTCATTGTCGGCGCATCGCCGGGCGAAGCGGAAAAGGACAAGGCGGGCGATCTTGCGCGCAGCATCCAGACGGAACTTCGTCGCCTGGGTTGCTACCGGATGCAGGTTGACGGCGATTGGGGCACGGGTTCCATCCGCGCCCTCACCGACTATTACAAAAACACCAAACAGGTTGCGTCGACGACGGAGCCGACCGTCGGACTGCTCGGCGATCTCTTCCTGCGCTCCGGCAGAATCTGCAAGCAGCCGGTCATCGTAAAGGCCAAGCCGGCTAAGGTCGCGTCGGATGCAGGCCTCTCGCAAACCAACTCCGGCCGTAAGGCCGCGAAACGCTCACAGGCCGCCCCGCAACGCCCTGCAGCGCCCCCGCCGGACATTGGTGCGGGCATAGGCATTGGTGGGGTGTTCTAGGGATATTGGCGGTCAGGCGCGCTTCGTTGCCGCACCTTGATTGCATGCTTATGGTGCCGACATTTGCGCTGACATCACGGAGTCCGGCCGCCACTTCGCTGTGCAAATCCGTGTCCGAACGACCCCGCCTAGACAATCCAATCGTGCAACGAGTAGGCATGGATGTAGTCGATCTGCATCTCCGCAGGTGTCGCAAGCCCGTCGGCGGGCGTTCCCGCGATGCCGCCAACCGCGAGATCGACCAGCATATACATCGGCTCGTGCATGTCGGCAGGCGTTGCGGCATGCGCCACTTCGACGTTGTCGAAATACCAGACGAGTTCGTTTTCCGTCCACAGCACACCGTATTTGTGGAACCCTCCGGAATCCGCGACATAGGGCGTGGAGGATACTGTTGTATGAGTTCCCGTCTCGTTCGTGTGGCTTGTCAAAAGGAGCTTGTTTGGATCCTGACCGGTCATCTCTATGGCGTCCAGCTCCGGTGGCCAGGAGCCGTCCGCCGGCAAAAGCCAGAAGGCCGGCCATGCGCCCTGTTTTTCGGGCATGTCGGCCCGAATTTCGAAATAGCCGTAGGTCTGCGCGAAGGAGTCGTGCGTCGTCAGCAAACCTGACGTGTATTGGTAGTTGTTTATGTAGGGCTTGATTGCATCAGGGGCCTTGGCGGCGGTAATCGTGAGCATGCCGTTCTCGATGCTGAACGGCTTGACGGAACTCGTCGGGGCATAGTTGGCATCGATATACCATTGAAGCTCGCCGTTGCCGGTGAGCGAGCTGCCGTTGGTGCCTCCCCACCAGAAGTTCGTGTTCCAGGTGCCGCTCGAGCCGTTCCGCAGGTTCAGTGTGTTGAACTCGTCCGCGAAGGTGAGTTGCAGATGCGACCTGTCCAAGGCCAGGTCGAACTGGCTTGCGGCGAACTGGTCGATCGTCTTGTTGGCGAAGACGAGAAACTCGTTGCCGGATAGATCAAGTCGGACGTTCGCTCCCGACTGGACCATATTGGCGTGCACCTGGTCGAAGGAGGTGAAGCCGTAGCTCCCGACGCGCACCGTATCGTCGGCGCTGAAGTCCAGGATCAGGTCACTGCCGTTGCCGGGGGCGACGACGAAAATGTCCGCCCCGGAGCCGCCCTTGAGAACGTCGTCGCCCTTCAAACCGTCGAGCGTCTGTTGGCCGGAACCGCCGGTGATGATGTTGTTCAGCTCGTTTCCGAAAGCATAGTGCTTGTCGCCCGTGACCGTCAGGTTTTCGAAATGCGCCGGGAGCCTGTAGTTCATCCAGGTCGAGATGGTGTCGACGCCCTCGTTGGCCAGCTCGACCGCCTTGTTCTTCGTGGAATACAGATAGTAGATATCATCGCCCTTGCCGCCATACATCGTGACGCTGACGTTGCCGTCGCCATAGAGCGAGTCGTTGTAGATGCTGCCATAAAGCGCCGGGCCGGAATTCGTGGCCGAGTACCATTTTGTCGAGGATCCGCTGTAGGGGAGTGCAACGCCGTAGGCGTTCAGGACGGTGGTCATTGTGGTCTTGCTCCTCGACTCGATGCCAGCCCCAGCATCTATGGAGGGTACGAGAAGCCAATGCCTTTTTTGGTCTTCGACTTAGGAGGGTTACCGAAAGCTTAACGCCAGCTCACTGCTGTTCCGCAAACGCCCGATCACCATCTCAAGCCCACAAAAGCCCTGCCCGCCGGGCCGCGTTGCGGCTGTACGTGGCTCACACCACGCGTCTCGGTACGGCGCCCTCGCCTGCTCTAGGTATTCAGGATGGAATTCCTGTATCCTTGGACGTCTTGAAGGCGATTTGCGATCACCTTGCCGACCGCCTCCGGGCTGTGCACTTGAGCCATGTAGGTCCGGGCGCGCCCGCCGACCGCGGTGACGGCCTCAATATTGTCCGCAAGTTGCGCCATCACCCGAGCAGCTTCGTCTATGTCGGGATCGGCCCATTTCTGCCCTTCGATGAAATACGGGTATTGATCGGGCTCCACGTCGATCAATCGGTATGGAATAGGAAAACCAGTCTGCGTGCTGACGAAGTCCTTGCTTCCCGAAAAGTCCGTTGCAATGACCGCCTTGCCCATCGCCATGGCTTCGGCAATTCCCAATCCAAAACCTTCCGATCGATGCAACGAGATGAAGACATCGCATGATTTCGTCAGGCAATAGGTTTCGGCACGAGTCAGAATTTCGTCAATCAAGACAACCCGCTTGTCGGTCTGCGCCAGGCCACGAATTGAATTCAGAATTGCTCGTTTGTGCGGGCTGTTGCCCATTGTCTTGATGATCAAGGAAACCCGCCGATCGCGGTCCTGTCCGAACGCGCGAAGATAGGCCTGCAAAACGGCATCCGGGTTCTTTCGGTCCGGGTAGGACGAAAAATCGAACGCAAACAGGAATGCCGTGGAATCCTTTGGAATCTGGAAGCGTTCCCGGTTCGCCTCGATGTTGGGCGGAACGGAAATAGCCACTGGAACGTGCACGACGGGACGGTCCGTACCGGCTGTGAAGGCGTCGCGGACAAAGGCCGTCGGGGCCCAAATCTCGTCCACATGCTGCAAGCTGGTCAGCCATTGCGGATGGATCAGAGGCAGTTCCCAGAAAGGCCGGACGATATTGTATCTGTTGTGCAGAACACCGACGCCGACGCCCTGAATGGTTGACCCCAGCATGTCGGCGTTTACGCAGAAAACGTTCACCATCTTGGACGGCCGCGCAGCGATGCGGTGCGTCAGGGCTCTGTCCCTGTGTGACGAAAGAACCTGCTCGTCAAAATTCGTGACATCGTAATTGATGCCCGCGCTCTCAATCGATCGGGCGAGCGAACGCATGGCTTCACCGACGCCCGTCTCTGAAAAAGGGTAACCGATGAGGGATAGACCAGGCGCAAGCGTAGCCTGGGTTGTCGTATCGAAATTCGTGGGCCAGGCACGCCTGAACATCAGATCGAGAAATTGTTTTCGCCTGGCCGGCGGCACCATTCTGTAGAGCCAGCGAATGTGAGGTTGGGCTCTTACGAGAGTTCGATAAGCACGACGCGCGACACGCGTTGCAATCATCGAGGCTTGTTTGGCGGAAACGTCCGCCACTGCGTTTGGGCCGGTCTTCGCAGATCCAAGTTGGCTCATTCTTTCAGCGACCGTTTTCGTGAACCTGGGAGGGATTCCGGCCGACGTCGCGCCGCCGGACATATACCAGTCGGCATAGTTGATCTGGGATCGCCCCTCCTGGAGGGGGAAGTAAGATTGCAGATCGCGCCTCGTCGTCCAGAGTGCGTGCGCAAGCTGCGTGACCACGCCACCGGGGTTTGGCCTGATGTCAGCTGGACGGTCGAGATTGTCGGGCATCAAGGCGAAGGGATCGCCCTCGAAAGGTTCGAGTTTCTCGCGATAGACAATTCGCGCCAGGCTCGGAATATCGGTGCCGTCGGAAAACGTCCCGAAGCCATAAGGCACTGCCGAAAACCTGCTTGCGCCATAGGCCTCCAACTGGTCGTGATAATCGGCCAACAGGTTTTCCAACTCCTTGGTCGACGTTGGCTTCCACCGCTGCTGGTGCTTTGACAGGACGCTCTGGTCGCCGGGAGTGATCCCGCTGAAATGAAAGAAGGCGAGTGGCGAGCCGTTGACCTCGTATCGTTCACTCGTCTTTTTGATCGTGCGGGTATCGAGGTTCCAGTACGCCACGTTGTAGGCTGGATCGCGCAAGATGTGCGTGCCCGAGCAATAGGCCGGCCAGAGGTCCATGAACTTCTGGTCGACGAAAATCCCGTCGCTCAGGCGATTGGCGACACACTCGTTTCGCAGGCGCGTCTCCCACCATTCCAGTAAGGCTGACGTCTCGTCCGTCCTGGCCAGGGCCAGAAATCCCAGATTGTAAATCCCGGCTTGCATGAAGGTCAGGTCGTTTGGGCGTTCGGGATGGAGGTTGGGAGCCAGCGCATGCGGCGTCAGGACGGACGTCGCCCCCTCATCGAACGCCTGCAAGATCTCGTCGAAACGGCGATAGGCAAGGATGTCCGGATCCAGGTAAATGACGCGGTCAAAACCCTCGGCGAAAAGCCGCCGGAATACAGTCGGCTTGATTGCCGTGTTGAGCTCCATGACGTCGTAGCGAAAACTGAAGGCGCGACGATCGGGCAGATCGAGATCGTCGAAGAAGAGATGAGCGTCGAACTCGGGAAAGGCATCCTTTTCCAGGTCTTGCCGACGTGTGTCAGCGATGGCAAGTATGCAGGAGAAGTCTGGATGGTGGCGAGCAAACGAAGACGCAAGCGCCCGGGAATAGTGGAGATAATTCCAGGACGAAATCGTAAAAAACGCATTCCTCATGCTTAGCCCGAATCTTCCTTTGCCTTCGCGTCAAAACGTTGCCATAGCGCACGTCAAGGGCAATCCACAATCGCAAGGGACAGGCTGTGGCAAATAAGACTGCGTTGATAACGGGCATCACCGGGCAGGATGGCGCCTACCTGTCAAAGCTGCTGCTTGACAAGGGATACCGTGTGGTCGGCTCCATGCGCCGTACGTCCGGCATCGGCACATGGCGCCTGCAAGATCTGCAGGTTCTGGACGATATCGAATTCGCGTCGATGGAACTGACCGAAGATTCAAACGTGCGTGCGGTGCTGGAGAAGATCAAGCCCGACGAAATTTACAATCTCGCGGCTCAAAGCTTCGTGGGCGATTCCTTTACACAGCCCATCTACACAACCCAGGTGACCGGGATCGGTGCATTGAGATTGCTTGAAGGCGTCAGGACCGTTGTCCCCACGGCGAAATTCTATCAGGCTTCAACGTCCGAGATGTTCGGAAAAGTGCAACAGGTTCCGCAGTCCGAAAAAACCGCTTTCTATCCGCGCAGTCCCTATGGCATCGCCAAACTGTTCGCGCATTGGACTGTCGTGAACTACAGGGAAGCATACGGGCTGCATTGCTGCAGCGGCATCCTCTTCAATCACGAGTCGCCCTTAAGGGGCGTCGAGTTTCTCCCTCGAAAAGTGACGCTTGGCATGGCCAAATACGCATTGAGGGGCGAAGGGCCGCTGCGGGTCGGAAATCTGGAGGCGAAAAGAGATTGGGGCCACGCCAGGGATTACGTCGACGCGATGTGGAGGATGCTGCAAACGGCGACTGTGATGGATTTCGTGGTGGCGACCGGAAGAACGCACACCGTTCGCGATTTTGTCGAATTGGCCGCGAGCGCCTGCGGCATCTCCCTGGACTGGCAAGGAACGGGGCACAACGAGATGGCCATAGACCGAGCCACCGGGAACGTCGTTGTATCCGTCGATCCGGCTTTCTACAGACCCTCGGAAGTCGACCTTCTTGTCGGCGACCCTTCTCTTGCGAAAGACGTTCTGGACTGGAGTCCCACGGTTGGACTGGAGGATCTGGTCGCCGAGATGGTGGAGGTCGATATGCATCGGGTCTCCTCGAACCACGTTTCCGGGTTTTAGGAGACCGGGGGACGCTCTAGTACCCCCATAGCCCAACCAGATCGCGACCGGTCAGGTCGCTGGCCATGGAAACTTCGGTCGCGAACAGCTTTTTCAGATCGCCTGCGACGTCGCCGGCGATTTCCGTTTCGAAGCCTTCCGCGCGATTGTCCCAGTACTTCTGGCTCACCCTGACGCCGAGAAACTGCTGCAATTGCTGCTCCCATGCCCCCTTCTCGCGGACCGGGTGCGGGCGGATCAGGTCCTCATAGATCAAGACCAGTATTTGCTTGCGCGGAAAGGATTGATAATAGCGGCGCAGATGCCTGCCGTAGAAAGAATGTTCGATGTTCATGGACGCAGAATACCAGGAATTATCCTGCGCTCTATGACTGGCGAACCCAATCAAGCCATTCCTGATATACGAATTTATGTCCAGGCTTAGTTCCGGCCCCAGCGATGCGTCGATCTTTCCCTTCATGTGCCGGTACTGCGAGATCACACGGCTGACCGGCTCTCTCAGAGTCGCTATGATCTTTGCTTGCGGATTGTAAGATCTTATGCGCTCCGCCACCTGCGCGCTTGAGAGATAGACGGGCGAAATGTCGGCGAGATAGCGGTGGTCGACCGCCGCCTCAGCGAAGTGCGTATCGTATCGGGCCTCGGTGACGTCATCGTCGATACCGAAGCCGTTGATTTCCTTCTCCTCGGGGACAAAGACGTCTCGCGTGGCGCCGAGCATCCTTGCAAGGCTGCTGGTGGCAGTGCGCGGCGCGCCGATACCAATCAGGTTTGCCCGCCCCGACGTGGGCGTCTTCAACGCTGGCAATCTTGCCTCCCGGGAACGCCGGCGACCAGGCTTGGCTTCAACATTCCTAATGTTCCTGTTGACGCGCCATGGCGATCATTGTCGAGCACCGCGCGCGCCACTATGAGCTTCGATGGAAAGCCTGATGGGGAAAATTATTGGTGACCGCGGCAATTACGGCCCACGTCCATAGCCAGGCAATTTCGACGCCGGCTTTTCGGCGCATTCGCGCTCGCGATGTCGCAATGGCGCTGCTGCTTGGGCTCTTCTCCCTGTTGGTCTACAACGCAAATATGCGGTCGATCACGGCGGCGGACAGCTATGCGGCGCGCTACCTGCCCTTTTCAATCTTGCAGAATCACAGCCTGACCTTGAATCCAATTCTAACCACGGTGGCTCAAGGACGAAAGCCTCCGGCAACGCCAGAGAAGGATGGCACTGCTCATTGGATCCTGAAGGTTGGGGGAGACCGATATGTATCAAAATTTCCCATTGCCGTTCCTGTCATCCTTTCCCCATTCTATCTGCCGGCAGTCATTTATCTGAACCGCCATGGTGGCGATCCGCTGCTGTTCGACCAAGTCGCCCGGATCATGGAAAAGCTTTGCGCTTCTTCGCTGGCGGCGGTGTCCGTCGGTTTGCTCTATTTGCTCCTGCGGCGGCGAACCGATGAAGGGTTGGCCGCCATTCTGAGCCTGCTTTACGCATTTGGCACGACGACATGGGTGATCAGCAGCCAGGCCCTCTGGATGCATGGGCTCGCCCAGCTGTTGGTCGTGGCCACCATGCTTTTGCTCACCGGACCGGGCACGACATTGCGGGTCGTTCTCGCAGGACTGCTTTGTGGGCTTATCGCGGCCAACCGCCAGCCCGATGCCATATTGGCGGCAGGTCTGGGTATTTATGGCCTGTGGTGGGCTGGCCGGATGAGACCGTTTTTCGTCTTGTCGGGCATGGTCCCGGTCGCTTTGACCCTGGCCTATAATCTCATGATCGTCGGCAACATCGCGGGGGCTTATGCGCTGCATGTTCGGCCCGGTGATTTCAACCACGACATAGTGGGCGGCATCGCAGGCCTTCTTGTCAGTCCGACCAGAGGGCTCTTCGTCTTCTCGCCGTTTCTGCTGTTCGTTCCCATTTTTTGTCGTCGCGTCGTGCTCGAGCGCTCAGGACGAGGGCTGACGATAGCCATTGGCTGCGCCATGATCGTGCAAGTGTCGTTCTACGCCATGATCGATTGGCGGCAGGGCATCTCTTGGGGCCCCCGGTGGCTCACCGACATGCTGCCCATGCTGATGTGGATGCTGCCACCTGTCGTGAAGGCCCTGTCCCGGAACGGGCGTGTGGCATTCGGACTTGCATCGCTCGTGGCGATCTCGATCCAGACGATCGGCGCCTTCTGGTATACCGGCATCGCCGACACGCCCATCGTCACCGCTCACGGACCGGGCAGAATGCAACCTGCCTGGGACGTCCACAACGCAGCGTTTGTCGCCGAACTCCGTCACCCGCATGTCCAGGCCGACCTGATCGTCGATCTGCATGGCAACATCGATGCGGTGAATGTCTTGCCTGCCGGTCAAGGCACCGGCGGCGCAGCAGGCAGGCAGCTTGAGGTCCTCGGATGGGCGCTCACCAACAACCACTCCCCCAGCGACGTCGCCGTGCTGATCGATGGCCAATGGGGCGCCGCAACGCAGGAATTCTTTGCCAGGACCGATGTCGAGAAGGCGATGGGCCAGGCGAGCCCGGCTGGCTGGCGCGTTACCATTCCAATCGACCAGGTAGGCCCGGGTGAGCATCTGTTGGCGGTGCTGGTGCGCGCCACGGAGGGCGGCGAGCCGCGTCTCATGAAGCAGACCTCCTTCGTCCTGGCGCCGGACAATGAGGCGCTTGAGCATGTGACGGATCTTCCAAGTGCGGCGCGGCGCGCCCGGCAAATGCTCGCAAGCCATCAGCAGGCCGGCGGCTATTGGCTGACCTCCTATACGAGCGCAACGCGATTTGAGCAGCCGCGCCAGGAAATGAACACCTATCTCAACGCCGTCATGCTTGATGTCGCCGGCCCCGTGGCCGAAGCCGCCGGCGCAAGCGACATGCTTGCAAGGGCGCGCCAGTTCCTGGCCGCTCAGATCGAGCCGAGCGGTCTCGTTCGATATCACGGTCGACCAGATGCGCCGACGATCGGCACTCTTGGCTGCGCCATCACGCCCGATTCCGATGACACCGCCCTGGCATGGCGGGTCGCGCCCAGCGAAAAGAGCGAACTGCTGCAACCCGCGCTTGCCACGATAACGCAGTTCAGACGGCCTGACGGGCTCTACAAGACCTGGCTTGCGCCACGGGACAAATACCAATGCCTCGATCCCGGACGCGACGCCAATCCGGCGGATGTCGGAATCCAGATGCACATATTCCTGTTCCTCGAACAGGTGGACAAACCGGCCGCGCGATCGCTGTGCGAAGCGCTCTCGAAAAAAGCGGGCGACGACGACATCTGGGTCTACTACGCCGGTGCACCGCTTATGATCATTCTGCGGTTGGCAGAGCTGGAAAAGGCCGGCTGCTTGCCGCAATTCCCACAGGCGCAATTGCGGACCGACATTCCCGGCCAAGAGATCTGGGTGCGCGCCGCCGACCAGCTTCGGCAGCTGGAAAGCCATGCCGGCTCATATGCTACCTACCGGCGTACGGCCGAATTGCTGACCGATATCGCTGCGGATGACTTTTCCTTGATGAGCCATACGCCTCCGCTCCTGTATCACAATGACCTTACAGCGACGGTGAAACGATTCTATTGGTCGCAAGATTTCGGATATGCGCTGTGGTTGCGGCTCTATTTCGAGAACGAACGTATGCTATCAAAGCTTCCTTGTGGTTCCGGCGGCCCGGAACGAAAATGTGGTGAGAAGTGACGCAAATCGCGAGCGACACAGTCGGTCAAAGTCGCCCCCGGGCGACGCAGCTGTCCCGTTGGCTTTCTTGCATCCGTTTCGATGAAGTCGCCGCGCTTCAGGCCACTCCGATCATCGGTGCGGTCCTTTCGATCGGAGCGCTGTCAGCGAGCCATGCGCTGACCGTAGCCATTTTGATAGCCGGCAACCTGTGCCTGATGGCTCACGTGTTTGTCCTCAACGACTGGTCTGGAATCGACGGAGATCTCAAAGACCCGGACCGAGCCAGCCGAACATTCGCGGCAAAAGGTTTGACACGCAGGGAAGTCGGCTATCTTGCCGGCTCATTGCTGGCGATCAGTCTGCTCCTGTTTGGGCTGATAAATACGAGGGCACTTCTTGTCGCAACAACGATCGCCGGGTTCAGTGCTCTGTATTCCAGCCCGACCCTGCATCTGAAGGGTGCGCCGCTCTTCAGCTCGGCCCTGCATTTTGTCGGCGGTTGCATGCATTTCCTGCTCGGCTATGCGGCTTTTGGCGCGATCAACGCACAGGGTCTCGTCGTCAGTTGTTTCTTTGGACTGGTATTCACCGCCGGTCATTTCACGCATGAGACGCGCGACTATGACGTCGACTTGCTCAACGGCATACGGACGAACGCCGTGGCGTTTGGCAAGACCAGGAGTTTTGTCGCAGGCCTCGTGCTTTTTGTCTCGGCATATGCGCTCATGGTCGCGCTGGCTGTGCTTGGATTGGTTCCGTTCGGCCTCGTCTTTGCCGCCGCATTCATTCCGGTACATCTGTGGGCTTCGCGCCGCGCCATGCTGGCCGGCCTGACGTCCGAGAGCCTCTATCGACTGCAACGGTGTTACCGTGCGCTCTTCGCCACCATTGGCATCGTTATGATTGCGATGGTCGCTTTGTCCTAGCCGGCAGTGTCGGGTTCCACACAACAGGCGACTTCCGGCCTCGAGGTTCCATGCTTTCCGTAATCGTACCGGTCTTCAACGAAGCAGTCACATTGCCGCACGTGTTGGCGATGGTGAGTACAGCACTTCCCGCCGTGACGAAGGAAATCATCATCGTGGATGACGGCTCCTCCGACGGCACCCGTGAGTGGCTCAAGGCCAATTTTCCGACCGGTTCTCGCTGTGCCACGTCCCTGACCGTCGACATCGACGGAGGTCTGGTCTTCACCGAGGAACCGGAGATTGCCCCGGTCACGGTGCGCGTGTTCCATCACGACAGAAACAGCGGAAAAGGCGCCGCGCTGCAGACCGGGCTGGCGGCCGTCAAGGGCGACGTCATTGTCATCCAGGACGCAGACCT
This sequence comes from Mesorhizobium waitakense, assembly GCF_056431085.1. Taxonomy (NCBI): domain Bacteria; kingdom Pseudomonadati; phylum Pseudomonadota; class Alphaproteobacteria; order Hyphomicrobiales; family Phyllobacteriaceae; genus Mesorhizobium; species Mesorhizobium waitakense. The sequence continues at coordinate 12,855 of NZ_JBWKME010000135.1, forward strand.
TGAATACGATCCTGCGGATTGGACCGTTATGTATGACCTTATCGTCAGGCGAAAAGTTGCAGATGTCGTCTACGGCTCACGTTTCTACGGCCGGCCTCATCGCTCGCTCTATTTCCACCACTATCTGGCCAATCGCTTCATCTCCCTGGTGTTCAATCTTCTGTACAACCAGACGCTGACGGACATCGAGTGCTGCTACAAGATGTTCACGCGAGACGTCATGAGCCGGCTGCGTCTGACCTGCAACGACTTTGGTTGTGAAATTCAGCTCAGCGCCCAGATCGCGCTTGCCGGCCGCTGGCGTATCTACGAGATCGGCATCAGCTATTTCGGCCGAACCTACGAGGAAGGCAAGAAAATCGGATGGCGCGATGGCGTCAAGGCAATCTGGTATCTCGCCCGCTTCCGGCTCTTTTCTTGAACCACCGACGGCGGCGCAAACCAAAACATGCGCCGCAAACAGTGAGCTTTTTACCGTCCGCTTTCGGCAGCGGAGTTGATTTTTTCCAGCTCTGCCGCAAGCGTCCTGGCATATTCCTGGGTCTCAGCCCGCGACTGTTCGAGGCTTCTCGCATATTCGCTCGCGGTTTTGTTTGCCTCCCGCAACTGGGTCACTGTGTCTTCCAAGGAGCTCGTGTAACGCGCGGCCTCCTCGGTCTGGGCCCGCGACTGTTCTAGGCTTCTGGCGTATTCGGTCGTGGCGTCATTCGCCTCCCGCAGCTGAGCCACCGTCTCTTCTAGGGATCTCGCGTAACGCGCCGCCTCCTCGGCATTTTTCGACCGCTCTTCCAAGGCGACCTGCAAGCTGTGCACATATCTGCCAACCTCGCCCTTCAGGGCATCGCCGCTGGCGGCCTCCTCGGCCTGGGCCCGGGACTGTTCAAGGCTTCTGGCGTATTCGGCCGCGGCCTCGTTCGCCTTCCGCAACTGGGCCAATGTGTCTTCCAGGGAGTTCGCGTAACGCGCCGCCTCCCTGGCATCTTTCGATCGCTCGTCCAGGGCGACCTGCAAGCTGTGTACATATCGACCGACCTCGCCCTTCACGGCATTGCTGTTGGCGGCGATGATCGCCTGGGCGGTGCTTCGCTCAAGTTCGATTTTTTCCAGATGCTCGATGCCAATCGTCACCAGGCTTGATGGAAATTCGCCTTCCTGCTGCCTGATCCAGTCGGCGCTTCCCACGGCCACAAAGGCCAGGGACACACCGTCGAAAGTCAGTCCCGTCTGCTTTGCCACGGCGCTGGCATGGCCAAGGCCATCCCGGTCCTGAAAAAGAATGGCGTCGAAATGCTGGGCGCGGAGGTGTCTCAACAACTGGATCGTTGAAGCCAGAAAGGGCGGCTGGGCCAGCGGGCCGTCTCCGTCGAGATATTCGATGTCGAAGGAATGGCTTTCGGCAAAGGCCGCGAAGGCATTCTCGTCTGCCTCGGTGAACGCGCCGATGTCGACGATGGAAACGTCGACGCCGGCGGCTATGGCAGCGTCAACCGCGGCTCTCGCCGCGCCGTCACCCTGGACAGGCTTCCAAAACAGGTCGCCGACAAGGCATATTTTTCGCTGGCCCGCGCCCCGACGCATGACGCGTAGGCGGCCTGACGATCGCGGCGGTGCAGGCGGATGCTGAATGCCGGCATAGACATCGTCGAATGACTGCTTCACCGCGCCGAAAACGGCCGGATCAGGCTCGCGGCCTTCGGTAGCGCGACGCAGTTCGGAATAGATCGGCGCGATCCATGCAGACCACACGCCGTGACGGCAATCCAGATTCTCGGGTTCTTGATGGTGCCGCAGTTCCCGCGACAGAAAGCCGTCGATCTCGGCAGCGGCATCCGGGATGGATCTTGGCCACGCGATCTTGAGTTCATCGCCGAGACGGCGCGCGACCGACCTCCAGTCGTCCAGCAACGTCGAATAGTCGCAGAACGCCCTGTCGACGTCGCGCGTGTGTTCCTCGGCGGCCAGATTGTACCGCAACCACAGCAGGCCTCCCCGCTCCAGAGGCCAGGATTGCCAGTCGCCCCCCAGGCTCTGTCGCTTCGCCAGCGAGAGCGCGACTTCCATGGGATTGCGCGAGATGACGACCGCGACGCATCGTATTTCCAGTTTGGCCAGCGCGGCGCGCCACAAGGGAAACAGCAGCGATATCCGCGGGTCCTTCAGCACGAAAAGCGGATCGTCGCCATATTCATCGGCGATCAGATCTTTCAGCCTGTCGACAAAAGCCTGTGCCGCAGGGCTTTGCAGCCATTCGCCGGACGGTCCCTGGACATCGTTTACCGGCGTTTCCGCCAGGTCCAGGATTTGGTCGTTGAGGCGCACTGCGGCTTCCGGCTCCCAATGGCCGATCTCGTTTCCCAATCCCGCGGGATTGAGGTTGCGCGGCAAGGAGGCACCGAGAAGGCTGAGCATGCGCGCCAGCGCGGACGTGCCGCTGCGGTGCATCCCGACGACAACTATAGCGGTTCTGCTGGTCATAAGAGTTCCAAGGATGCGCGTTCGGCGCCTAACGGCGATCGAACGTTGCGTAGCACCGTGCGCTCCCGATTGCCGTCGGGGAAATCAGTTGAAGTGTTGGCAACGATGGAACCCGCATGCATAGTCGCCGCCTGGCGTTGGTAACCGGCATATGATGTTCGGGGCAAATTTTCATCTCCTGATAGAAGCAGGACTTGGAGGAGATTAGAGAGATGCACTCCCGAGCACCAGTGACCTCCGGTGACCGAGACAGGGCCCGGTCGATCGTTTCAAAGGTCCCGCATTGGCACCACAAATTTGAAGTGTACCCCGGCGTGGTCACGCCGGGCTCTTACGATCCCCAGTTCCTGCTCGAAAAGCTGCGATTGCCTAAGGATATGACCGGCTTGCAGGTATTGGACATAGGCCCGTCGGACGGCTTTTTTTCGATGAACATGGCTCGCCGCGGAGCACACGTAACGGTGGTCGATTATCGGGCCAAGAATGGCCATGGATTCGAAGCCATGGAGCAACTTACCGGTTTGGAATTCGACTACAGGCAGATGAACCTGTACGACATCCCCGGCTCCGATATTGGCGAGTTCGATATCGTCCTGTTTCTAGGCGTTCTTTATCATCTGCCCGACATGATGCGCGCGCTGAACATCGTTGCGCAGCTGTGTCGGAGCCGCCTGCTAGTTGAAACGCAGTTCGAACCGGAGCTGATGTCCGGCGTCGCGGTTGCGCAGTACTACGAAGCAGGGACACTTGCCGGCGACATCACCAATTTCTGGGTCCCCAACAGGGAATGCCTCTTTGCCATGTTGCGCGACGTTGGCTTTCAAATCGATCGGGATGAGAGCTGGGGCAAACGCCTTCTGGTGGACGCGTCATCAAGCACCATGGCAAGGACGAAGATGGGCCTTGCTTACGGGCTGTTGCCCACCTGAGGTATCGGCAAGCCAACATCGATCGATGTGCGGCCGCACAGGACCGGCAGGCGATCCCTGAAATGGTTGATCGTTTCCAAACGTGTAGCAGCCACCTGCTACCAGCGACCCGAGCTCTGGTGCTACATGTTATCGATGGCGAACCTCATCGAGGCGGTGTAGGCTCACCTCAAACGAAGAAGAAGCGAGCCGTACCCTCGGCCAAGCCCGAGCGAATCTGGGAGGATTCATGGTTGAGATCATCTCCAAGCGGGATGGC
>NZ_JBWKME010000136.1:0-7891 GCF_056431085.1 Mesorhizobium waitakense
CTCATCGCAAACATCCGCATGCTCACCCGACGGCTCGCAAGAGCCTGAAAACACCGCGGTCGTTCTGATTCAGACACTAAGGCCGTTCGACCCTTGCCACCTGATAGGTGTGCATGGTGCCGTTGCGTTCGATGGACACGTATTCGCCGGTGACGAAACGTTCGTCGCCGAGATGGAAGCCGATCTCGTCGTCGCGGTCGCCTTCTGCATAGTCGAAGTACCACTGTCCGCCGGGCTTGCGCCGCAGAAGGCCGACCAAGTCTTCTTCGTCAGCGCGAAAACGGCGAACGCGGCAGGAACCCTGGTGCGACTTCCACTCGTCGGCGTCGATCCGTCCGTCGCTCTTCAATGGGGCGAGCACATCATAGCCCTCTTCGCGATCGCCGCCCGGATGGCCCTTCTCGCGGGCAAGCAGCAGCCGGACATGCCGGAACTTCGGGGTAAGATCTTTCAGATCGGTCATGGCGAACTCCCTTGACGGAGTTCATAGCGCGACGACCGGATTTGGCCTTGATCCGGATCAAGAGGGCCTGGTCGTTTCTGCGCGGTCAGAAGGTCGCTAGCAGCACCATGGCGCAATAACCGGCAACTGCAGCGATCAGGGTCGCCACGGCCAACGGCAACCAGAACCTGACCGGGCCGGCAACGACCGCCAGCGAGACGCGACCGGTCGCGTTTGCCGCCAGCGCCGCCAGCACTGCCTGCCCCACGGTCTCGACAGGGACCGAATGCCTGACCAGGCGCAACGCGCTGAGCACCGAGACATCGACATCGAACGTTCCGGCAAGCGCCGAGCTCGCCAGCAAGCCGCGCCCGCCGAATTGACCCGCCAGTGCGGCGCTGGCGGTCGAGACCACCGCAAAGAGCAGGGCAAAGAGCAGCAATGGACCAAGTTCGAATGGATTGCGCGTCAGCCCACCACCTTTTTGATCCCCGCCGACGCGCACCAACAGAAATGCGCCGCAGGCCGCGAAGGCGAATGCCGCCGCAATCGCGGGAATGCCGGCTGGGACGAATACGCTTGGTTGGATGATCAAAACCACCACGCAAACGCGCAGCGATGAGATCATCGCTGCCAGCGAAGCTGCCCCTGCCAGCGGTAGCGGATTGCTCGACGACGTCGCGTTGCGGGCAAGCGCCACGGTCACGGCTGTGGAGGAGACGATTGCACCGACGAGCGAGCTGACGAGCAGACCCCGCGTGGTTCCAAGAACGCGAACGGCGACATAGCCAGCGAACGATATCGACGCCATCAGCACCGTAAGGAACCAGACCTCCCAAGGATTGAAACCGCCCCATGGGTCCATGGTCCGGTTCGGCAGCAAGGGCAGGACAATCGCGGTCATTACCGCCAGGATCAACGCCGAACGAAGCTCGATCCAGGTCAGTCGTCGCAACAGGCCGTGCAGGACCTCGCGACTGGCAAGTACCGCCGCGAGCGCGGCCCCTCCAGCGCAAGCAACCCGATAGTCGCCGGCTACACAGAGTGCGCCAAGCGCGAACACGCCCAGGCCGGCCATGACCGAGGTGACGCTGAAATCCTGGTCGTGAGCAGCTTCTCGCGCCTTGTACCATGCGAAGATCGCGGCAAAGGCGATAAACCCCCCGACCAGCACCGCAACCGCGTCAACGGCTTCGGCCAGCGCTGCCAGAATGCCACCGAGCAGGCCGGATATGCCGAAGGTTCGAATACCGGCCGTACGGCTGCGATCCGGTGCGTCCCGCTCCCGCCAGCCACGCTCCAGTCCGACGAGCAGGCCGATTGCCAAGGCGAGTCCGAGCCGGGCGATGAGCGGATCCATGGGAGGCAGTTTACTCGCCCGCTTCCCTGCCCGACACCTGCTGAATCAGAATTCGGAAGAACACAGGTGACGTGCTGTCTGAAACGGGAGGTATTGCCGGCTTGAGGGCACCGGGCTCCCACCAGTCCGCGTGCTTGCTGAGCACCGACCATGCATGGTCGCGCTCGACCTTGTGGCCGATCTGATCCGGCAATTCCTCATAGCGGCCGTCGACCACCACGCTTCTCCATCCTCGCCCTTTGCCGCGTTCATCGACCTCAACGCACACCAGCGGGTTGCCGCGCATCCACTCGATCTTCTTGCCTGGCATCGAAAACGCGTAAAGGTGATTGTCTGAATGGGCATAGTGTATCGGCACGACGTAAGGCTGGCCGTCCTTCGCGCATGCCAAACGACCGATCCGGTTGGCGGTCAGCAATTTCGTACATTCCAAGGCCGAAAGGCTACGGATCAGCATCGGTGCGATCTCCTACTTTTTCGAGGTGGCCCCGTGACGCTGCCGCTCAGTCTCGTTTGTGGAGCGGCCGGCGGGCTTCTTGAGATTCTTGCGTTGGCGGGTCGCTTGCCGGAGGGCAGCTTCGTCCATTGCAGCGACAACAGAGCTGTCGGAAAGCTGAGGGAACGACAAGTAGTGGTAGCCCAGTGCACCGAACCGCGCTGGTTGACTAAGGCAAACCACCCGGTCGGCTTCGCCAGCCAATTCCGATATCGTATCCTGCGGTGAAACAGGAACTGCTACGACGACCTCCTTGGGGGCTCGTTTTCTCAGGGCACGAATGGCAACCTTGATCGTCGTTCCTGTTGCCGCGCCGTCATCGACGATGATCGCCGTCTTCCCCGCGATCGATAAGGGTGGATGCTTTGCCCGATAGGCGAGCCGGCGACGTTCAAGCTCGGGTCGTTCCTGCGCGATCAAGGCGCGAAGTGCGTCATCATCGAGCGAGTAGGCTTCGACAATCTCCCGGTTCAGCACGATGTCCGGAGGATCGCCGTCCACGATTGCGGCAATGGCCAGTTCAGGATTTCCCGGCGCGCCTACCTTGCGCACGATAATCAGATCAAGCGGTGCCTTCAGAGCTTTGGCCACTTCGGCGGCGACCGGAACGCCGCCACGCGGCAGCGCGAGCACGACGGGTTGGCGCAATTGAAGCTTGCCCAGTTCGATGCCGAGCTTCTCTCCAGCCTCTTTGCGGTCGCGGAACATCATCAGTCCGCCGGCCAGAGATGATGAAGTGACTTCCTCATCGAGTTTCTCACCTGAGTGATCTCGCCATGCGATATATGGCGATCGAGGAGCTTGAAAACTGCACCGATCGCAGTGTCGAAATCGACTTCGTCATCGTAGCCGAAACCGCTTCTGACATCGATGATGAAGTCTCGCTTCGTTCGCTTGCAGGCAGGTGCTTTCGTTGGTTGCCAACCCTCGAAATAGATGCCGCGAACCAAGACAGGGAGCTGCGCTGCAAGGTCGGCAGTTTCCGCAGACGACAACCAGTCTCGCAGCGTATGCAGAACAGATTTCAGCAGCCGGTACGCACTCGGCTCGCTCCAGCAGAGGTCCCTGGCGAGTTCGTTGACCCACTGCTGAGCCTGCTGCGCGGCGTGGGAAAAGCCAGAAAATGATGTGTGAGACATTTGGGTCATGTCAATTGCTCCCTGAAGTCTGGCTTGATCTTCCAATTTCGGGAGTGCGTGAGCATTGCGCCGGATCAATTTCCTGCATCCGACCCATAGCCGACGATGCCCGATCGGTTGGTCGGCATGCGCCGTCAGTCGGCCCGGATCGTATCGTCCAGTGTTGCCAGAACCGATCCGGGTTCGATCACGGCATTCACGGGGGCCATGATCGTCGCACGACCGCTTGCTGGCGACACGATCTCATGCAGCGCGCCTTCAATTCGAACCTCGGCTATTCTATCGCCAGCCTTGATCGTGGTGCCGTTGGCAACGAACCATCGCTCCACAATGCCCTCGGGAAGCATGCTGGACGCCCACAGCGCTTCATCGACCTTGATTTCGTGCATCGCGTTTCTCCTTATGAGCAGGGAAAGTAGCCCAACCGCCAAGATGGACATTGATCGCGATCAATAGGGGCGGTTCGGCAGAGGCAGGGGAGCCAGCTCGAGGCTGCATTCGGGTGTCGAAAACTGATTCAAATCAAGGCGAGGCATGCCATCTCGCGCATCCTAGGGGGATGTGGAAGCCGATCCTAAGCGCTCCGTTCGACAGCGATCTCGAACTGGCCGTCCTCGACGAGGATGGCGAGCATGCGCTTGTATTTCCCTGCATGAAGACGCGGAAAGGATGGAAGAACGCCGCGACCGGCGCCTATCTCGACATCCACCCGACCCATTGGCGCGACTGGGTGCCGGACAAGACACCCGCAGATATCGGCAACGCCTTCTCTCGGTCGCCCTAGTGCTTGGGATCCACGATGAGTGCCATGCGAACCAGATGCGACAGGCTGCTCGCGGCCATCTTGCTCATGACATTGGCGCGATGGATTTCGACAGTGCGCGGGCTGATCCCCAGATCATAGGCGATTGTCTTGTTCGGCAGACCCGACACAAGTCCATCCAGCACCTGCCGCTCCCGATCCGATAGTGTAGACAGACGCCCGCGGATTTCCGCGGATTGCGGGTGCGTTGCATCTATCCGATTGCGATTGGCCAACGCGGAGCGGATCGCGTCGATCAGCATCTCGTCGTCGAACGGCTTTTCGATGAAATCAGCAGCGCCTTCCTTCATCGCGTGGACGGCGAGCGCGACATCGGCATGGCCCGTCATGACGATAACCGGAAGCCTATGTCCGCGAGTCCGAAGCTGTCGCAGGAACTCGATGCCGTCGATACCCGGCATGCGCACATCGGTCACGATACAGCCATCAATATTGTCTGTCGTCGCGGCCAGAAAGGCTGTCGCGGATTCATGCAGGCGCACGGCAAAGTCGGCTGTGGCGAGAAGAAACCCAAGCGACTTGCGGACGTCGACGTCGTCGTCGACCACATGCACAAGATCATTACCGGCCATTGGCGACCTCTTCCTTCTCAACGATGCGCAATGTGAACCGGAATGCTGTTCCTCCGGCGGGCATTGGCTCGGCCCAGATGTGGCCGCCATGCGACTCGACGATGGTACGGCAAATCGAGAGCCCGACGCCCATCCCTTGCTTCTTGGTGGTGACGAAGGGCTGGAAAAGTTGGGCCGAGACTTCTGGCGCAAGGCCGGAGCCCGTATCCGTCACGCTTACCTCGGCCATCCCATCCTCCCGTGCGACGGTCGTCACGTGCAACTCGCGGCGCGGTACACCTTGCATGGCTTCCACCGCGTTGCGCATGAGGTTGAGCAAAACCTGCTGAATCTGGATGCGGTCGGTCAACACCAGCTCGGCGGCGGGATCAAGCTCATAGCTGACGCGGACATCGATCTCCCTCGCGCCGACCAGGGCGAGCGACGAAGCTTCCTCGATCAGCGCCGGCAGCCGTTCGACCTGACGCTCGCTTTCGCCCCGCGCAACAAAGTCCCTCAGATGGCGAATGACGTTTCCTGCCCGCAGGGCCTGCTCAGCCGCCTTTTCCACAGCATCGCGCAGCATAGGGGCGTTCTCTTCCGTACTCTTCTCGAGCAGCCGGCGGCTGCCCTTGAGGTAGTTCGTGATGGCCGTCAGTGGCTGATTGATCTCATGTGCAAGCGTCGAGGCCATTTCGCCGAGCGCGGTAAATCGCGCCATGTGGAGAAGCTCCTGCTGCTGCTCCTGAATTCTTGCTTCTGCCCGATGGCGCTCGGTCAGGTCGCGGCAAAAGCCGGTGAAGAAGCGTCCGGTTCCCGGGTGCATCTCGCCGACGGAAAGCTCCATGGGGAAGGTCGAACCGTCCTTGCGCATCCCGGTGACGGTGCGACCAAGCCCGATGATCCGGCGCTCCCCCGTCGTCAGATAGCGGTGCAGGTAGGCGTCATGTTCGCCACGATACGGCGCCGGCATCAGCAGGCTGACATTCTGGCCTATGACTTCGCTGGACTTGTAACCGAACAGCGTTTCCGCGGCCGTGCTGAAGGATTGGATGTGGCCTTGTTCGTCGATGACGACCATTGCGTCTGGCACCGTTGCCAGGATCGAGCGCAGATGATCCTCACGCAAGCGAAGTGCGGCATTCGCAAAGGAGAGTTCGCTGACATCCGTGCCTTCGACAAAGATGGCGGTGATGCGACCGTCGTCGGCCTTGATCGGCTGGTAGACGAAATCGAGGATGCGCTCTTCTGCCGGTTCGTCGTTCTTGTTGCGAAGGGCTATCTTCATGCCCTGGCCTCTGTACGGTTCGCCGGTCTTGTACACTTGGTCCAGCTGTTCGAAGAAGCCTTGACCTTCCAACTCTGGAAGGGCCTCGCGCACCGACTTTCCGATCACCTGCCTGTGGCCGATAAGCCGTTGGTAGGCAGCATTGGTCAGTTCGAAGACATGGTCCGGCTCGCGCATCAGAGCCATGAAGCCCGGAGCCTGCTCGAACATTTGCGACAAGACTGATTTCAGCATCGCGCCGCCGGCCGACAAAATAGGCGCTTCGTATTGGCTCACCTGAGATCCCTAGGCTCGATACGCCTGCAAGAAAGGCTAACTATCACTTCTCTCCGTACAGGCAAAACGGATCGAGGCCGACTTTTTTCGCACAGATGCAATTGGCGGGTTCTTTGACACGCATCAAGGCGTCGAGCGCCGATGGATGCCATTTCATCATCCTATTCCACCGGTCCAGCGAAAGGCCTCCATCATGTCCTACAAGTCAATCATCGTGAATCTTGCCGTGGATGCACCTCCGGCGGCGATGGTGAAATTGGGGATCGAGCTCGCGGAACGGTTTGGTGCCCGCCTTATCGGCCTGGCGGCAGCAGATGTCCCGCCACTGGTCGCGACAGGCGACGGCATGGTCTACGAAGGCGAGATCATGCAGATCCAGCGAACGGAGATCGAAAAACGGCTTGCCGAACTGCGTGCCGAATTCGAGAGGCTCGTTCCCGTTTCGATCTTTAGCGAATGGGGCCAAGCCGTTTGCAGCCCAACCCGCTTCCTCAGCGCTTCGGCCAGAGCCGCCGATCTTGTCGTTACCGGCAGTCAGAAAGGTGAAAATGTGTTTCGCGCCGTGGATGTCGGCAGCCTCGCACTCGGTATTGGACGGCCGGTCCTGGTCGCCGCGAGCAATGTCGAGCATGTCATGGCGAAAACCGTGCTTGTTGCCTGGAAGGACACGCGGGAAGCGCGACGGGCGATGGTGGATGCATTGCCCTTTCTGGCTAAGGCCAACGAAGTTGTCGTTGCCACCATCGATACCGACCGCGACGAAAGCATTCGTGACAGTCTCGCCGACGTGGCGGTTTTTCTTGAGCATCACGGCATCATGGCACGGACCGAACTGATCGCCGGCGAGGCCGACGGCGACCGGCTGCTGGCATTCGCGCGCTCGATCCATGCGGACCTGATCGTCTCCGGCGCCTATGGTCACAGTCGTCTGCGGGAATGGGCATTCGGCGGCGTGACGCGCTCGCTGATCGAGGACAACGGCATCAATCGCTTGATGTCCTATTGAACGCGGGTCGCGTCAGCATCTTCAAGTCGCCACACGCAGTCACAAGCTGGAACGATGGCCGAGCGTGCCTCGCGCTGTTGACCGAGATCAATGTAGTGCTGGCCAACATGGCGATGATGGCTGGGAAAGATAGCTGAGAAATAGGAGTGACCGACGTGACCCTTCTCGACTACCTGATTTCAGTGGACGCAAGGACAGCCCTGATGGGCCGTATGATGCGGAAGCTCGGCGTCGACAGACAATTGAAGATCGTAGCGGACCACGCAGCCGTTACAAATCGGGCGGTGGACCGCTGCCGCTCCTGCGGACACCAGGATGAATGCTCGAACTGGCTCGACGAACACCGGCAAGCGGATGATCCGCCAGATTACTGCCGTAACCGCGACCTGATCGCACGGCTGCAGCATGCGGCCGGCGCGCGATAGTGCTTTCAGATGCGAATGTAGTGTCCTAGATGTGAGCTTTCAGGAGGTTGTCCATTCGGACCGGACCGGGGAGACTGGAGTTACC
>NZ_JBWKME010000137.1:0-2340 GCF_056431085.1 Mesorhizobium waitakense
TTTGTCGACAGCCGCGTGAAGAGGCCATATCGGGGGGCATCCCGTGCCCAACCCAAGTTAAGGCGACGCCACCCCTCCGACCATTGCGCGAAGGGCTTGTTGGTGGTGACGATGGTCGAGCGTTTCTCGTATCGGCGGCTGATGAGATCGAACAGCAGATCGGCATGACGGTTGGAATAGGAGAGATATCCGACCTCGTCGATGACCAGGATATCGGGCGCCGCATAGTACTGCAGCTTTCGGCGGAGCATGGAATCGCTGTCGATGGCGGCGAGCTCGCCGAGCATTTCGCTGGCGGTGCGGAAGAGGACCGAATGGCCGGCGACCAGCGCCTGGTAGGCGACGTTAAGAGCGAGCGTGGACTTGCCGACGCCGTTAGGGCCGATAAGGACGATGTTGGCGGCCTCCTTGACGAAGGACAGCGTCATCAGTTCCTCGATGGCGGCGCGATCGATACGACGCGGCCATTTCCAGTCGTAATCGGCCAGTTGCCTGAAGTGGCCAAGCCTGGCGGCGCGCATGCGTCGCCGCAATGAGCGGTCGGAGCGCTCTTCTTCCTCCCATTGAAGCACGGCGGCCAGCCACGGCGCGTCGGCGATTTCGTCCCAGTGGGCGATCAGGCCATTGAGGCGCAGCGCCCTGGCGCGGTTGAACAGGATGCCGGGATTATTCATCGTCGTTGCCTGCGGAAGTGAGTTGATCGTAACGGTCGAGCTTGTGGGGCTGTACGACCGTATCCTTTTTGCGGACATGCTCCGGCAGCCTTGTTTCGACCGGCGGTGGAGCGCCACGCGCGATCCGGCGGCGTTCGAGCGCGACGTGAACCGATCTCGAATGAGAGGCCCCGGCCTGCAAGGCATCTTCGACGGCGGCCTGGAGTTCGGTGGCGCCGTAGAGGTCGAGCAGTTTGAGCATGGCATTGGTGATCGCGCCGATATTGGCGCCGCGCTCGGCGGCGTGGATCATCAGTTTCTGGCAGGCCGGCACGGCGCGCGTCAAACTGTTGAGGCCCCGATGCTGGCGCGCTTCGCGCTTGACGGCGACGAGCGCCTTGAGGTGCCGGGGGTCTTCGATCTGCTGGCCCCGGTCGTAGCTGCGGCGGTGGCTGGCGATCATCGTGGCGGCATCGAATATCCGGACCTGGGCGAGATCGGCGCGCACGGTGAGCGTGCGCCGGACATGAGTATGGGGAACCGAGTAATCGTTCAGGTCGAAGCGGACATAGGGTGTCTTTCCGACCTTCGCGGCGATCTGCTCCTCGATGGGGTACGGGTTGGTGGGCAATGGCAGAAGCATGGGCTGCTCCTGCGCAAACACCTGACGAACCGTCATCGTCCGGTCCTCGGGGCATGGCCGGTCGGCGGCCTGGTTGCGGCACCATTGTTCGGCCTGGGCATTCAGATCGTCGAGGTCCTTGAACTTGCGGGCGATGAAGAAGGCTTCCCGGATGTGGCGAATGGCGCGCTCGACGCGGCCCTTTTCGTTGCCCCGCGCCACGGCGACGGGACGGGGCTCGAAGCGATAATGGCCCGCGAAGGCCAGAAGTGTCGGATGGAACCGGATGGCATCGCCGTGACGCTCAAGCACAGCGCTCTTAAGGTTGTCATAGAGCAGCACCCTGGGCAAACCATTCCAGGCGTTGAACGCACCGGCGTGGCCGCGCAGGAAGTTTTCCATGCGGGCATCAAGAAAGAAGCGCAGATAGATGTCGCGCGAGTAGGACAACACCATGACGAAGGCCATCAGCGGGCGGCGAGCCTTGCCGATTTCGATGTGACCAAAATGCGCCCAGTCGACCTGGCCTTGCTCGCCCGGCAGGGTGCGCAGACGCAGGAACGCTTCCGCAGCCTTGCGCGGACGGTGGAGCGCGATCATATGCCGGAAGTGGGAGGACGAGCCCTTGTAGCCGCGCTCCTGCACCATCCCGTACAGGCGGCTGGCGGTCAGGTCTGGATATGTCTCAAGCGTCCGCTGGACGAACGGCAGATACTGGTCGACCTCGGCGGGACGTATCACCGGCCTGTGGCGGGGCAGACCGGCCTCCTTCAGAACCCGGAAGACCGTCGTATGGTGGCAATGCAATTGCGTTGCGATCGTTCCACAGCGCCACCTCTCAACGTGGTACAGGCGCAGGATCATCGCTTCCTTCTCGGCGGATATGGTCATCGGTTGGGTCTCCATAGTCGTGTTGACGGACATAGGCCCCCTCGGCGACGCACGAAGCCGCCGCGAAAGAACGGCGGCAGCCGACAACTGCAGCGCCGGCAGCACGGAGCCGGAGGGATCGATGGCACCGCTTCAGCGGTGACGTCGTCCAGTGCGACGGTGCCGTCGATCAGG
>NZ_JBWKME010000137.1:2370-2850 GCF_056431085.1 Mesorhizobium waitakense
GGTGGAGACTGATGCGTCACGTTGTTTTTGCAGCGCTGGCGATATCGGCGGGAGCGGTCGGCGTGGGCAAAGCGGCCCCGGCGGGTGTTCTGGTAGCGCAGCCCCGCCGCACGCAGACTGTCACGGCGGGCTTCATGGCCGCAGTCAGAACCACAGAAGCGCTGACCCCGATCGCAATGCCGGCAAAGCAAGACCTGTGAGCGGCACCGTGCGCAGAGAAAGAAACGACCGGTTTGCATTGCGGCGGCGAACCTCTCGGAACGCCGTCGGGATTGCGGGGAAAAGCTCGACGGAATGCGCCAATGCCATTATGCTGGCGCATACCGTGAACCAGTCGGCATCAGTGCCCGGGGACCTGCAAGTCCCCTCACACGGGCCGTTGGGATAGGACATCGAGTTTACGTGGTAGTGGGTCGATGTCTGATTGCGGCGCTCCGCACATGTAGCATGCGCGGACGCAGCGCGGGATGCGCCTCAGTC
>NZ_JBWKME010000137.1:2879-9332 GCF_056431085.1 Mesorhizobium waitakense
CAGCGTCATTCAGCACCACTCCGAGCCGAATTCCGCATCAATTCCCTCTCGGCGCCATCTATACGCGGTTCTCAACCGCCATCGACACGCGTGTCTTTTATGTTCGACGAAAACGGTGCGTTGAGGAAAAACGTTGGCGAAACAGGTGATACTGTGACCGATCTTGTGCCGATCACTGTTGGCGCTCGGCCTCGTTAGTCAAAAACCAGATCTGCGCAGTGACCCTCAACGGATCACAATCGATCGAGATACGCGTCCAGCTGAGCAAGGATTGCGTCGAGTGAAGGCCGGTCCCTGTAGTAGAGGGCGCGGGTGCGCTCATAGGCGTCGGTGTAGATCCGTCGTGTCGCGGGGTCGCTGAGGCGAAAGGCCTCGTTCCGCCGCAGGTCCGGCTCATCCCCGCCACGGAACCGATCGGCCTTGTGTGCGCGGTATTCCGGGGTGCCGATAAAGGCCCTGACGCCCTCGTCCTCCAAAAGACAGGAGACGTCGTAGTAGTGACGCATGAAGTTGACAGGCATCTCTCCGGAAGCCTGCTGCTGCCAGAATTTGGTGGAAAGGGTCTGAAGCTTTTCGACGAAAGTGTAGCCGGGCTCATAGCAAGGAACATCGACGGCGCGGTTGTCGATCAGGTCTGCCGATGCGGACGCACGATCATAGGCCCAGGAGGAGATCAGCCGGGCCTGATTGGGCGCGACTCGATCGAATCCAGGCTCCAGCAGAATGCCGGCCTTGAGGCCAGTAGGCAGGAGATTGAGTTCGGGATAGATCAGACGGATTCCAGCGCCTCGCATCCGACCGGTGGGGTCGTCAAAGGCCGGATCACGCTCTGCGCGGAGAAAGCCGGGCAAGCTCAATTGCGGAACCAAGCCGTCAAAGAACACCCGCCGCTGTTCGATGTGGGCCGCTTTATCGTGGTTTTTACCGGTTGGCAGATCGCCCTGCGGGTGGATGAGGATGTCGATGTCTTCGGAGAAGCGGTGGATCAGGTGGTATCCCTTGGAGAGAGAGGTGCCACCCTTGAGCTCGAAACGAAAACCGAGCTGCTGCAGGCCCCACAGGGCATGCATGATCCAGTAGTCTTTCTCAACCAGGCCGGAATCGATCTTCATGTCCGCGGCGACGACCGTGATCAGATCGCTGAAGTCCTTTAGATCGTGTAGCAACCGCATGCGGATCAGGCCGCTTCCAGCGCTTGGCTCACCAGCCGCTCGGCGCGAACCGAACCGAAATCCCGCGCTGCCTTGGCCAGATGAGCGGGGTTCATGTCGCGGGCGCGCTCGAGGGCGCGAGGCAACACCTCGGCCTTGTTCTCGGCAAGACGATCAAGGTTCTGGAGAAGGTCGACCAGCAACACTTCCTGGGTGAGTTTCGCAGGCACCGAGGGCTTCTTTCGGAAGTCGTAGAAACGACCGCCGAGCCGAAAGCGTCCATGACGCTTGAGGTTATAGACCACCGGTTCGTTGTAGAGCTGGGTCGTGCCCACCCCCAGGCTATTATAGGCGCTGGGGGAGACCATCAGAAAGCGATGGTCGTTGAGGAACGTCTCGACCAGTTTCTCCACCGCAGCTGGAGCCTTGCCGAAACGCGTACTGCGCGGAGCCATGTACAGTCCGCCTGACACCTTCTCGAGCCGACCTTCCTCGACAAGCTGGCGTAGGTGGCGATCGACAGCCGTCGACCACTTCTCGAGATCCTTGCGCCGATAGACCTGTCCAGGCCGCAACCGCTTCTTCAGTTCGTTCAATGCGGACATCGCCTAATCCTTCGTCCTTGACTTAGGGCACTGTGCTCAATGTTGCAAGGATTTTCGTTTAAAATTCATGCACGGCAGGCTTATGGTCCATGTCGATGAAATGAACCTCCCTTGCTTGAACGCGCTTTGCCTGGATGGATTTCCCGCTGAGCTTGCGCTGACACGAATGTATCGCCGAGGGCCTCGAGAGCTTGCTATGCGTCTGCCTTCGTGCGCGCCGGGCTCCATCTGGCTCTGGATGCCGATAGCGGCAAGATCATCGCCCGCGCGATGACCGAATGGGACACAGGCGATGCCTCGCAGGTGGCCCCGTCGCTCGACCAAATCAGTCGCTCGGTCGGACAGTTCACCGCCGACGGCGCCTATGATGGAAAGCCGACCTACGACGCTGTCATCAACCACAGCGCCGACGCTGTGATCGTTATTCCGCCGCGTGCTAACGCGGTCGAGCGCGCCGACACCGAACCTCCCGGCCAAAGGGATCTGCATATCACAGCAATCGGCAGAG
This sequence comes from Mesorhizobium waitakense, assembly GCF_056431085.1. Classification (NCBI taxonomy): domain Bacteria; kingdom Pseudomonadati; phylum Pseudomonadota; class Alphaproteobacteria; order Hyphomicrobiales; family Phyllobacteriaceae; genus Mesorhizobium; species Mesorhizobium waitakense. The sequence goes on from NZ_JBWKME010000137.1 coordinate 5,144, forward strand.
ACGGTCGAATGAAATGGCAGGCCACCACCGGCTATGGTAAGCGCGCGCTGGTCGAGATCGCCATCGGGCGATACAAGGCCCTCATCGGGCGGCGCCTGCGGGCCCGGTCGTTTCATGCTCAGCAGACGGAAATCGCCATCGGCTGCACAGTCCTCAACCGCATGCTCGAATGCACACGCCCGAAATCCGTCCGCCGTAATGGAGCCACCGCGTAGACAGCTCCATCAAAGACTGGCATCCGTTCAAGTCCCGATCCACGCACCAACGCCCCGGAAATGCCAAAAGCTGCAATAGTCAAATGGCGTCTGTGCGGCCTGACACGGACACCGGCGACAACGCCGGCGGACTTGCTGGCGGCTGTCAGAGGGCCGTCGTGGAGAGGCCGTGGCAAGTCAGCCTCGACAGCATCGGAACCAAGGCAGCGATTCAGCCCCTGCCTTCGCATATGTTCCCAACGATTGAATTGAAGAACGGCCTCTGCACTTTTCCCCAAGGCATGAAGGCTTCGCAGTGCGCAGCGATGCGCCACCTCGTGTGTGGCATCTATGGCGATTATCGCCTGTGCCGTTTTTAGCGCGGCGCTAGGCTCGCCATCTGCTTCGTCGAGTGCGAGCATGGTTTCGAGAGCCGAGACTGCCAGATCAAACAATCTTTGCCTTTCGGCCTGTAGCCAATCTGCAAACGGTGCCGATCGGATCATCAATCCCGCGGCGAAGTCACCTTTGTATATTTGCGGGATACCGCGGATACGCGCAGCTTCGCCCGAAACGGCGATGTCTTCCAGTTCCCAGCTGTCAACGGCAATCGTATCGTGCCGCAGAACCAATGCCCCTTGATCGGTTTCAAACGGATCAGGGCAGCCATCTTCTCTCAGAACCTTGCGCAACGCGGCAAGTTCCTGGCGCAGGCTGGCACGTGCCTGTTCTTCGCCGCTCAAAGGCCACAAGCTGGCGGACAGATGCTCTCGCGAACAGCCGCCCGGCCCACATTGTGCCAATGACGCAAAAAGTGCCCAGGATTTTCGGGTACCAAGGCGCAGCAGCCTTCCTTGTTTGCCGATGAGAAGGCATCTGCCGAGCAGTGTCAGTCGCAAATCCAAGCATGCCTCCTGAAGCCGAGCGCATACAGGCGTGTAGCAGGCAGCATCCTATCTGATTGTCAGCTTCGGCGCTCGTCAAGTTATTTTAACAATTGAATAGCACGATTTTTGCCGCTCTGAGCACAATCAATAGTACATCTTAAATATTAGAAAGATTGCGCATAATCGACAAGCCAAACTCGAAGACGGTCGACCTTCGCGCGGCAGACAGGCCATCGTCAACGACGCTCAAACGCTTGTGATGGCGGCGAAACACATAGTCGCACCGACGCGTCAAGCCGTGTGGGTCTGGCGTCCGCGGAATGCAGCGCTTCGCGCGGACCATACGACGCAGACATCGATGCGTCAGGAACCGAATCGAGCTCCCCTGGAGCAACGGCCAGACCCGAGGGGCTGATTTGATCGCCTTAAAACCCTCAAGAGGCCATGTTCGGCCGAGCCGGCGCTGAACTCGAGGGCCAGGATGCTGCCGGTCCATGTCCTCGATCACCACGCAAAGTGAGGAAGTCCCCACCGGTGCGTAATGGAGCGGGTCATAGGTTTCTGCCGTCGCCGCGTCGCGGTTCTTCGACCCTGTCCGCGCATAGCGCCGAACGCGTCGTAGCTGGCCACGCTTTTCTGGTGGTGCGAAGCGCGTGATCGGTGTCCAAAACCTGACAGCGTCAGAAAACATGTCAGGTTCATTACAATCCGCCATCTTGGGCACTGTGGGGGTTTTTCAACGTGTATCATGCGCTTCCCACGCGCTGAGCGCGCTGGCACGGTCTTTGCTAATTGAGATGCAGCAACATTGGGTGAGTGGCCTGCCTCGTCTCTAAGAGGGAAACAAGCTCGCGCATAGAGTCGCGCAACCTTTGGCAATAGCCCGTCACCATGATCGCAGCCGGAAAACTCCAGCCTCCGGCGCTCCAAACTTCGGTCCCAGAGCAAAGAAACCTCGGACTCTCCATTGAACTGGAGCAAAGATGGGTCTCAGGTCACGGGGCATCGTTTCCGGACAGAATCGCGATTGCGCACGGCGCGGCGGAACTCACATATGGTAAGCTGGGAGGGATGTCGGCGAGCATCGCGAGCACTCTGCGAGAGCGCTGCGCGGTGGGAACGGTCGTGAGCTATTATGGTGAACGAAATCCCAATTGGGCCGCTACAGTAATCGCAATTCTGAAGGGCGGCTCAACAAACCTGCCGCTCGATCCATCTTTACCGGCCTCACGCACTTCATTCATGGTCAATTATAGGCTTCTGCATAGGCTCCCAGGCAGTTCTCGGTTTCGGTTGGGGAGCACAGGATTTCGCCCGGGTAGAGAAGGCCGCGAAGTTCATGCTTTCCATAACCGTCGCATTTTCAGTCAGCTTTTCCGCCGTGGTCCTGATTTTTGCTCGGCCAATGGTTTCGCTTTTCAGCGATAACGAGGATGTAATCGATATCGCCGTCTCTGCCTGTATTGTTTTTCATCTTTTTTTCGGCCTCTTTGGAGTTCAGTACGTTGCGATCACCCTGCTTCAGTCATTGGGGAGAGGACGCCTCAGTGCCGTCGTTAGCCTTGCCAGGCAAGGCTATCTTTTCATACCCGCCATACTGCTGTTTCCAGTCATTTGGGGCTTTGACGGACTGTTGGCGAGCCAGGCAGTTGCTGAGTTGGCGGCGGGGCTGATCGCTCTATTTGTAATTCGCGGGCAGATCGGCGTTCTTAAAGGAATGCCCTCGCTGAGTAAGAGAATCGGGTCGACACTAAAAAGCTGACGTGAAGCGCGTTCTTTTCGGTTCTCCCCCAGATGGTGGTTGAAGAGCCAGATCCAATACAAGACCCATCCGTGCCGGCACACGAATGGTCAATCCGCCGCAACGGCGAGGACAAAGGACGGGGCTTGGCCGCAGTGCGACCTGCATAAGCCCCCCAGCAACGGATCGCGGTCGAGAGCGAGGACATTTGGATACGCTGCTCCCCCCAAACGTTGCTGTGCAAACCTGTCGAGCAAGAGATCTCGGCAGTGCCCTGGTGATGGCCGAAGAAGAGAGTGCAATCGCCACCGCCGCCGAGAGTAGAAGGCGTGAATTCTCGATCGGGCGCGCCTGTGCCAGAGCGGCATTGTCCAAGCTCGGCTTTCCTCCCTGCGCGATCCCAAGTGGACCTGACCGTGAGCCGCTTTGGCCACCTGGTGTGGTTGGCAGCATAACGCATTGTGCTGGATTCTATGCCGCCGCCGTTGCTCAGCATGGGGATTACGCTGCGCTTGGAATCGATGCAGAAGTCGACGAGGAGTTGCCCTCTGGTGTATTGGAGCTTATTTCGGTTGACGAGGAACGGTATTGGCTGGCCAACGCACCCGGGCGCCTCAATTGGGACCGGTTGCTCTTCAGTGCTAAGGAAAGCATCTTTAAGGCATGGTTCCCGCTCACACGTGAATGGCTGGGCTTCGAGGACGCCGTGGTCACCATAATCCCCGACGATGGCAAATTTAGTGCTCGTCTCCCCCACACATTCCTGCCGGCCAAAGATCATGCGTGGGAGCTTCGCGGCCGGTTCATCATCGCCAATGGACTGATCCTCACTGCAGTCTTCGTTACGGGGCCACGATCAAAAAGGGGCATCGTCTTCGGCCGCGCTTGATCCGGCCGCGTTCGTCGAGTTCCGAAAATCAAGTGGAATTTGTGGGAGCGTCTGGATGCCACAGCGCAGTCTTTGCCTCATTTGATCTGCTCCCGGTGTTGATTTTCACTGAGAACTGACCCGGCTGCGTATTCCGATGAAGCCGGCCACCGATTCCGATTTGAAGCCGGCCAGTCATTCCGATTTCATTCCGGCCGGCGTTCCGATTTGAAGGCGGCCATTTCTCGGACTGATCCTGAGTCTAGTTAATGTTTGGATCGGGTTTTGTTTGAGGTCAAGCTTCGGTGTTTTCGGGTGCGATTGGCGGGCGCTGTTTTCGCATGCTTTCACCGTTGAGATCGATGCGATAGGCGTTGTGAACGAGGCGGTCCAAGATGGCATCGGCAAGCGTCGGATTACCAAACATTACAGGGTGCCGCCATTCTCGACGGGGTGGTATCTCATTTAACCGTCACGGATCCGCGCCACGGCCTTGCGG
>NZ_JBWKME010000138.1:0-8607 GCF_056431085.1 Mesorhizobium waitakense
CGGAGATGCTCCAAAATCACAAAAGAGTCAGCACCCGAGACCGTTGGTATTATGCGGATAACCCGAACAGCCCCAAAATTTTACGTGCGTCGCGTGATTCTCGCGTATCTTCATCGATCGCCCGCAGGCGGAACAGGTCTTGCGCGCGAAGACGCGCTGATCCTTGGCGATCGCCATCACCCGGACCTCGCCGGCCCCGTTGGCGTTAAGAATGCGCACACACTCTCTCGTCGTCTCTCCGGTCGTGTAGACATCGTCGAGCAGCAGAATCTTGGCGCCACCCCAAGTGTAATCCGTGTCAAAGGCACCCTTTATGGCCTCCGCACGCTCCAGCGCGTTCATCTGCTTATAGCCTTCGACCTCCTTGACGGTTTTCAGGCCATTGAGTTCGACCTCAATATCCTCGTCGAAATGGTCGGCAGCGCTTTCGAGCAGTTCCTTGAAGCGGTTGCGCTCCTGCGACGGCTTCATGGGTACGGGGATGATGCAGTCGGGTTTCCAGTCGAAAAGGTCGACGGCGCGGCCAACGCATTCGCCGAGGACTTGCGCCTGGCTGTCATTATTTTTCAAAGACAACACGGCCGCGCTCAAGGCACTCGTCGCATGCCGCGGATCGGAAGCCGTGAAATAGCGGCCGAGTGCATAAACGACGGGCTCGTCGTCGCAATGGAGAATTTGGCAGTCGGCTCGTGAAGACTTTCGGCGACGGCAGCCGAGACGACGGATCGAAGCTTCGCAGGCTCGGCGCCGATGATTGCGTCAAGTAGCAAAAATCGTTCCGCAAGGCGTTCAGCCGTGGCGGGCCCGATGCCGCGCAACGCTGTGAGCGTGAGAATGCCTGCTGCGGTTCGTGTTTCGATGCCAATCATGGAATTCAACGCCTTTCAAAATTGCGGCCGGCCTTCAGCGTTCTGTAGCGATAGCTTCGCGGAAGGTTGCGGATTGGTTGGGTCATCCGCGGTGTCCGGCCTTGGCGAGAGAAGTTTTGGGAGGGGCGAGATTTTCGGAGATCGTGGCAGCGATCTCTCCGAGAGCATGGATACGCACGGTCGGCTGCTTCGGCAGCCTGACCGTCAACTCAAGCTTTCCGCCGACGGCTTCGACATAGCTGCGAAGCGTCGAAACGTACATATCAACTTGGTTTTCGATCTTCGAAACAGACGGTTGTTTGATCTTCAGAGCGGCCGCAACATCTGCTTGGGCCTTGCCTGCGATCCGGCGCAGTGCCCGAAGACCTTCTACCTCCTGGATCTCCTCCGTATACCGCGCATCGATGCGATCCCGCGGTCTTTGCGGAAAGGATGCGATGACGCTATCGAGACCGCGTCCCATGAAATTGACTCCGTAATGTTGGCGCCCGCACTTCCGTCTATACGGAAACGTTAGATTTGCGAGAGGGGTCGCGCGATGGCTACGAGGTAAGTCAACAACTCGATTGTGCTATCCCGAACGCTCTATCGAACTATCGGAAATGCCGACTCTCTTACCGAATATAGCTCTCAGGCTATGTTGGGTCAACGATAGGTAGCATGGGGATGGATGCAGGACCATGCCTTGTATCTGAGGCGATTTTTCGGTCGTGCCCGCTGAGTGGCCCTGTTGAGCGAGCGGCGGCGTGTGAATAATCGGACCGCGAGCCGGGGTCCCGCCACAACGGCGATCTTCGGATCTTGACCTGAGACCCATCTTTGCTCCAGTTCAATGGAGAGTCCGGGGTTTCATTTCTGGCCTCATGCGGCCTGTTTTTCCAGTGCCATTTTCATGGCGAATTCGATGGGCGTGATATTGCCCAGCGCTGAGTGTGGTCTGTGCCGGTTGTAGTCCTCCTTCCATAGTTTGATCGCAGCCCGCGCCTCCGCGAGGGTGGAAAACAGCGTTTCGTTCAGGCATTCGTCGCGGAACCGGCCATTGAAGCTTTCCACGAAGCCGTTTTGCATGGGCTTGCCGGGCGCGATGTAATGCCATTCGACGCCGCTCTCCTGGCACCATTTGAGGATGGCCATCGAGGTCAGTTCGGTGCCGTTGTCGGAGACGATCGTGCAAGGCTTGCCGCGACGGGCGATGATAGCGTCCAGTTCCCGGGCCACGCGGGCACCTGACAGCGACGTATCTGCGACCAGCGCCAGGCATTCCCGCGTGAAGTCGTCGACGACGGCCAGAACCCGGAACCGCCGGCCGTCCGTGACGGCATCGCTGACGAAGTCGAGCGACCAGCGCTCGTTCATCCGGTCCGGCACGATCATCGGCCTTCTCGTTCCCAAGGCCCGCTTGCGGCCGCCACGCCTGCGAACCTGCAGCTTCTCCTCCCGGTAAAGCCGCCGCAGCTTCTTTTGGTTCATCACCATCCCTTGCCGTTCAAGCATGATGTGGATGCGCCGGTAGCCGAAGCGCCGCCGCTCCGCGGCAACCGTCTTCATCGCGGCTCGAAAGACCGCATCATCCGGCCGAGTGCTTGTGTAGCGAACGCTCGAGCGATCGACGAAAAGAGCCTTGCACGCCCGACGCTGGCTCACCCCATGCTGATCGCAGGCGTGGGCCACAGCGCATCGCTTGGCATCGGGCGTCACCATTTTTTTGCAGCGACATCCTTCAGGATGGCATTGTCCAGCATCTGCTCGGCCAGCAGCTTCTTCAGCTTGGCGTTCTCTTCCTCCAGGGCCTTCAGCTTCCGCGCGTCGGAAACGTCCATGCCGCCAAACTTGGCCTTGTATTTGTAGAACGTTGCTTCCGAGATCCCGTGCTTGCGGCAGACATCGGCGGTCTTCATCCCCGCCTCCTGCTCCCTCAAAATCGCGATGACCTGTTCTTCAGTGAACCGTGAACGCTTCATTCGTCCGTCTCCTCGATAAGACGGACTCTACCAAAAATTGGAGGAGCTTCAGGGTCTCAGGTCAATCTACCCCTCGCATGTGGGCGCGACACTAGAGCCGCTTCGGCATCCACGCTATGCATTGTTCGAGGCGTGCCAGTCGAACCTTCTGCGAACGAAGCTCGTGACCAACGTTTTGCAACTTGGATTTGCCTTTGGACGCGGCCGCAGAAATCAGTTCGCATTCAAGCCAAGCTATTCGATCTCGCAGGTGCTGAGCCTCAGCCTGCCGTATATCTCTAATCCAACCTGGACCACGCATATTCCACGCTCACCATCTGTGAAGGCTGGGTAGCATCCGAAAACTAACGCCGGCAGATTCGAAAAACTCGAATTTTAACCGTTGCTAAAATTCGCCGCTCTGTCAGCTACCGGCTCGCTGTCGCGACCTTGAACGGCGACAGTTGCGCTTCCTTGCCTTTCGCGTCCGAAATAATCTTAATGGACTTCGTAAGAGCTTGTTCAGCGCCAGTATCTAAAGGAACCGCATGACACCGCGTCGCAGGCGTATTCTGGGCAAATCAATAGTCGTGACGATAATTGCAGTCGTCGCAACCTTCGGTTTGTCTTTTACGGCTCGGCTTGCGCTGCAGATGCCGATCGACTGGCTGAGCTGGGTGGAATGCACCTTCATTCCCATCCTCATCGGGATGCCGGTCAGTGCCTACATTTTCACCCAGGCGGAAACGATCCAGGAAACATGCGACAAGTTGGAGAAGTCTCATGCAGCCCTGAAAGAGACGCATAGCAGGCTCACCTTCGTCACCAGTCATGACCCGATGACAGGACTTCTTAGTCGCGGTGAATTCATCGCAAGGATGGATAGAAGCCGCGATGAAGGGGAATGCGACACCCTTCTCCTCATCGATCCCGATCACTTCTCGTCAATCAACGACAAGCACGGCCATGCCAAGGGTGACGAAGCTCTGGTTCGGATTGCGAAGGCGCTCATCTATACAACGCGCCCAGGAGACGGGATCGGTCGCCTTGGCGGGGAAGAGTTTGGGGTGTTGCTACGCCACATCCGCAAAGAGCAGGCAAAGACCATTGCGGAGAAGATCCGTCGTCATATCGAGCGGGTTCCTGGCGTGAAAGGGCAACAAGACGGCGTGAAGGTGACCGTCAGCATCGGTGGTGCGGAAATCCCTCATGGTGCAGATACTCAGGATGTCCTCCGCACTGCCGCACGATGCCTTTTTGAAGCGAAACAACGTGGGCGGAACCGCGTTTCGTTCGATTATGAAGCAGCCAAGTTGCGAGTCGTGACACCGTAACCAACCCCGTCTGGGAGAGAGGCCGATGGAAAAACACGCCGCGGCCTGGTGGTGCTGATGGCTTTTTGGTGGACCGGTGGCCGTCGGTGCCACATTCGCTACGTCGGCCCGGCAGCGCTAGACCTGGCTTTGCAATTCCTCGGAGCGATGAGACCGCCCGGGCTTCAGATCGCGGGTCGTTCTGGGCCATGCGCGAGAGCGAGAGCGCAGGACGTGCTTGCTGACAATAGGGTCATTGCAGTGAGCGAGCTGCCGGCCGCCGATCTACCGGGCCTTGCAATTTTTCGTTTTTTGCTGCGCCCAACTCCAAAGTTCGGTTATGAATCGGGACTGGCCGGACGGCCTGCCCACGTTGCAATTGTTACAAAGGAACACGCATATGGCGACTGGAACCGTGAAGTGGTTCAACAGCAGTAAGGGATTTGGATTTATCCAGCCTGACAATGGCGGTCAGGATGTTTTCGTTCACATTTCCGCCGTTGAGCGAGCGGGGCTCTCGACCCTCGCCGATGGCCAGAAGATCAACTATGAAATCGAACAGGACCGCCGCACTGGCAAGTCCTCTGCTGGCAGCCTCAGCAAAGCTGGCTGAATCTTCTCCAGCGTCCTGGCAACAGCCGATGGACAAGGTGCATCCAGGCTGGGAAGCCAAAGCTGTTTGAAAGGAAGGCGGGGCTGGACCCCGCCTTTTCACATTCCGGGCAGATGCAGATGGTGCCGATGGCAGCTTGCGCGCTCCAGAAAAACCTCGATTTCTGAAATCAAGCTGGGACCTTCTTGCGGGTCCGCTTCGTTGGCGCCGGCGTTTCCGGCTCTTTCGGTTTGCGGCCGAGCCCCATCGTCTTGGCCAACGCCGAACGCGTTGCGGCGTAATTCGGCGCGACCATGGGATAATCCGCCGACAGACCCCATTTGGCGCGATAGTCGTCCGGCGTCAGCCCATAATGGGTCGACAGATGGCGCTTCAGCGATTTGAATTTCTTGCCGTCCTCAAGGCAGATGATGTAGTCCGGTGTCACCGACTTCCTGATCGATACCGCAGGCTTGAGAGCCTCCGCTTCTTCTGCGGAAACGCTGGCGCCGGCAGTGCCTTTGAGTGCCGCGTAGACCTGGCTGATCAGGGCAGGGAGATCAGCTACCGGGACCGGATTGTTGGACACATACGCTGAGACGACATCGGCGGTGAGCTCGATGAGAGTGTCGATGTTGTTTTTGGCTTCTTCCGTCATGAAACTCTCCAGATGGCTTGAAAGACAGTCGGGGAAGCGTCGCTACATAGTGGCGGTTGCCGCGGAAAGCAATAAAGCCCAAGCAAGACTATTGCGATGCTCGTCCTGCACCGCGGTTGGTAGCAACGCTTCCCGCCCATATCACGTTGATGGCGAAGCTGATCGGCACTGCGGCACTGCGGTTGTCGGCGAAAGTACCGCCATAGTGCGGGATCGCCTATCATCCAATTTGATCGTTGCGCTGGAGCTGAATGAATGCGCCTGGCAAGGGTGCAGTCGGGGCTGGGACTGCACCGATGGTCGTGGGCATGCCTTTCGGCGCCAATCCCGAGAGGTAGCCGTTTTGCTCTTCGCAGTTGCACAAAAATATGCCAAAGGCGACACCCGCGATGGATAACGCTAGGGAAGGAGGCTTCGCTTGAGCATATCTGCTGAGACCAAGGCGATCACGCCGCCGGACATTCGCTTGCGTAAAGGCCAGGCTCCGCTCGTCTGCCTGACAGCCTACACGACCCCGGTCGCCCGGTTCATCGATCCGCACTGCGATGTTGTGCTGGTGGGCGACAGCGTCGGCATGGTGCTCCACGGCCTGCCTTCGACTCTCGGCGTGACGCTCGACATGATGATCCTACACGGCAAGGCGGTGCGGCGTGGCCTCAAGCGTGCGCTCATGGTCGTCGACATGCCGTTCGGCTCGTATGAGGAAGGTCCCGGGCAGGCTTTCCGAAACGCAGCCCGGGTGATGGCCGAGACCGGTTGTGCGGCCATCAAGATCGAGGGTGGCGAGGCAATGGCGCAGACGATCCATTTCCTCGCCGCGCGTGGCGTACCGGTCATGGCCCATGTCGGCCTGACCCCGCAGGCGGTCAATACCTTCGGCGGCTATCGTGTGCAGGGCAGGGGCGAGGATGGTGAGCGCATCCGGCGCGATGCCCAGGCAGTGGCGCAGGCCGGTGCTTTTTCGGTCGTTCTGGAAAAGGTGCCTGAGCCGCTCGCCCGGTGGATCACCGAAGAGGTGGCCGTCCCGACGATCGGAATCGGCGCCTCGCCGGCGTGCGACGGGCAGATCCTGGTGGTCGACGACATGCTTGGCCTGTTCGGCGACTTCCGCCCGAAATTCGTCAAGCGTTACGCAGAGCTCGGACAAATTGCCGAAGCGGCGGTTGCGGCTTATGCGCAGGATGTACGCGAGCGCCATTTTCCAGCGGCCGAGCATGTCTTCGGCGATGCGCCAAAAACCGTCAGAGGAGGAGAGGCAGCGTGAGCATACCGATCGTCCGGACTGTCGCGGAATTGCGCAGCATTGTTTCAGCCTGGCGTCGCGAAGGCCTCAAGGTTGCCGTCGTGCCGACGATGGGCGCGCTGCATGAAGGTCATCTCAGCCTGGTGCGATCGGCACTAGAGCGCGTGGATCGGGTGATCGTGACACTCTTCATCAACCCGAGACAGTTCAACAATGAGGCTGACCTTGCCGCCTATCCACGAACGGAGCACGAGGACGCTGCCAAGCTCGCGCCGCTGGGTGCCCATATGCTCTACGCACCCGATGCCTCTGAAATGTATCCGGAAGGTTTCGCCACCACGGTCTCGGTGAGCGGGGTGAGCGATGGGTTGTGCGGTGCGTACCGTCCCGGCCATTTCGACGGCGTGGCAACTGTCGTAGCCAAGCTCTTTCTGCAGACGGGCGCCGATCTGGCCTTCTTCGGAGAGAAGGATTTCCAGCAGTTGCACGTCGTACGCCGGCTGACGCGCGATCTCGATATTCCGATCGAGATCGTCGCTTGCCCGACGGTGCGCGAAGCCGACGGTCTGGCAATGTCGTCGCGCAACCTTCGCCTCTCGTCCGTACAGCGACAGGCGGCGCCGAGCCTCGCGGAAATCCTGTTCGCGTTGGCCGAGCGGCTGGCGACAGGGGCGACAGCCGACGACGTACTCATTGAGGCGCGGCAGGCAATCCTGGCGGCCGGCTACAAAGAAGTCGAGTATCTTGAACTGCGGGCCGACGATGACCTCGCGCCGCTCGACGCCGCGGACAGATCGGCACGCATCCTCGTGGCCGCATGGCTGGGGGACATCCGGCTCGTTGACAATGTGTGCGTCCGGCCAAAGCAAAGCACTTCCAAAAGGTTTGCTTCACCTGCAGCCGCTTAAGTCTCTGACGCATCCAAGTCTGCCTCAAAACCCTCGACTCCCTGCGCGGGTGAGCTTGCCACCGCGATAGCACGGATATTTCCGGCGGTGGCGTACGCAGTTTCCGGCCCCATTCGAAGCGCCTCGCTGGTCCATGTTCCCATCACGGGCTTTTTCAGAGTTCACCGGCTACGTCACCAACAATGCCGGATCATTCCGAATTGGTCGAGCGACCTCGCTATTGCGAAACTATTGCGAAGCGGTTTCGGCCATTCAACGGTTACCCGGATCATCGCCAAGCGTTTCGCCAAAAATGAACGGCGCTTAGCCAACGGCCGAGAAGCTAAAGGAAATTATCGGCGGGAAGGTTCGCAAGCGCGCCTCCACAAGAGCCCAGAGGCGTAAGAGCTATCTTGAGATTTTCGAGGCGGCGGTTCCCGACCCGGCGGATATTGGCTTGGCAGGTGAGTGAGGCCCGAACCGTCACTGCAGTCGGGTTTCCTAGCACTACTTTGGCAGGTTTTTAGCGGCGGGCGAGTTTTTGGAATTCCCAAGAGAGAGTTTGCGTGATTCATGGGAGGTCGGCTTGTGGAGGGCCGATCAATGGATGTGGACTGGCAAGCCGATCTCGAGCGCTGGCTTCAACCGTTTTTGGCAGGTCTTTCGCATCCAGCTCGGCGCCGGATGTGTCCGCTGTACATTGCTGGTCTGATCGGGCCGGGCGACCGTAAGGGCGTACAACCGATGGCCGCTCGAGCGGGCGATGTCGGCTACGATCAGCTTCATCATTTTGTCGCGGCAGGGGTTTGGGACAGCGCTCCGCTCGAGGCCGCCCTGCTGAAGGAGGCAGATCGCCTGGTCGGCGATGAGGCGGGTTTTCTCGTCATTGACGACACAGCGTTACCGAAGAAGGGACAACATTCGGTTGGTGTCGCGCCTCAATACGCTTCGTCGCTTGGCAAGACGTCCAACTGCCAGTCGCTGGTGTCGGTGACCCTGGCCTCACGCGAAGTGCCGGTGATGGTGGGCCTTCGGCTCTTCTTGCCCGACACCTGGACGAATGATCCCGAGCGGATGATGCGGGCGCGCGTCCCGAAGGATCGAC
>NZ_JBWKME010000139.1:0-6691 GCF_056431085.1 Mesorhizobium waitakense
TCAAATCGCTTGCGCCATGCTATGGATGCGATGAATGTCGATTCAGCCTAGTGCGAAATCTTCCGTAAAGCCCTTGAAAAGCCAGCCCGTATTCGGCCTCTTCTCGAGCAGTCCAAACCGGCTGAAGCGTATCAGGAACTCGCGAATTCCGTTGGTCGCGACGCCGAACTGACGCGCAAGCTCGAGTTCGTTGATGCTGGTACCAGGTCTGGTGTCGCCCCGCAGCATCCATTCCATGAACTGCTGTTCCACATGCTTGGCCCGTGAGGTGGTTTCGGCGTCGGGATAGTAATCGCTATCCTCGACCGCACGGCCTGCCGTCCTGACACCGCTGCGCTCGGCGATGAGGTCGCGGTGGGCAAGTTCTCCCAAGACCTTTCGGACAGTCGTGCGGCTGACTCCCATTTTCCGTCTAAGCTCATTTTCGGAAGGGAGCTCTCCGGTCAATTGTCCGTCGCGCAGCATACTGGCGACGCGATTGAAAGCCTTCTTGTAGACAGTGTCGGTTCGCATCGGATCTTCCTCTGAGCAAGACCTTGTCCTTTCTACCATGAACTTTATCCATAAAAAACAACTTGACCAAGTCATGCTGGTTGTTTTTTATCGATAAGAGGGAACTAAAATACAGCATAAGTTTTTGACGACGCGGCTTGCACGGCCGCGGCGGGGAGGGAACTTTGCCTGAAACGCGAGGCACCGGCACCACTGCCGGCGACGCGGCAATGCCAGCACCCAAGAAGCAAGAAGCCGTTCCCGGACTCGCGCTTGGCCTGGCCCTGCTGAGCGCCGGTCCGGTCGTCATCCTGGTGTTGCTGATCGTCGTTCTCAGTTTTCTCTCCCCCTATTTCCTGACTGGACGCAACCTCAGCAACATCCTCGCCCAGACCGCCGTCATCTCGGTGGTGGCGATGGGCCAGCATCTGGTCATCCTGACACGAGGGATCGACCTCTCCGTCGGCTCGAACCTGGCACTGGCTTCCGTCGTCGGCGCGCTCAGCTTTCATCCCGGCGCTCCCGCCTTGGTGGTGATCGCGGTGATGGTCGGCTGCGGTGCGGCGGTCGGCACCATCAACGGGCTCTTCTACGTCTTCGGTCGGTTGCCGCATCCTTTCATCATCACGCTAGCAACATTGAGCATCGCCAAGGGGCTGGCGCTCCAACTCGCCGACGGGCGCGCCATCCCTGGAATGCCGGATGCCATCGATGCGCTTGGCCGCGAGGCGGTCTGGGGTCTGCCTGGATCGGTTTTTGTGGTTGCGGGCGTTGCCGCGGTGCTTTTCGTCATGGCCAAGACGATGGTCTGGGGGCGCTGGATTTATGCCGTCGGCGGCCGGCCCGACGCTGCCGTGCGCATGGGCATTCCTGTGTCCTGGGTCCTGGTTTCGGTCTATGTGATCTCGGGGCTGTGCGCCGGCATCGGTGCGGTCATCCTTGCCGGCCGCACCGACGCCGGTTCGCCCTTGTTCGGCAATCTGCTGGAACTGGATACGATCGCGGCGGTGATCATCGGCGGTGCCAGTTTTCTCGGCGGCCGCGGCCATCTTGGCCATGCCTTGATTGGCGCCATCATGATCGGCGTCATCCGCAACGCGCTCAACCTGCTCAACGTCAACGTCTTCTTCCAGCTCATCGTCATCGGCGTGGTCATCGTCATCGCGGTCGAGGCCGACGTGCTGCGCAACTATCTCGAAGGGCGCGTGCGGGTCATGCAGGCCGGGAGGCAGTCATGAGCGCCGTTGCGGCCAGCGCCGATCCTACAGCCACCGCGGATCATCCCGTCCTGGCGGTGCGCGGTGCAACCAAGCGGTTCGGCTCGGTCGTGGCGCTGGACGATGTCAGCATCGAGGTCCAACGCGGCGAGATCCTCGGGCTTCTCGGCGACAACGGCGCCGGCAAGTCGACGTTGACCAAATGCATCAGCGGGGTGCACCAACTCGATGCCGGCGCGATCCTTCTGGACGGTGCGCCAACGCAGATACGCTCCCCTGCGGACGCGCGCTTCGCCGGCATCGAGACCGTCTATCAGGATCTGGCGCTTTTCGACAATCTGACGCCGGGACAGAACTTCTTTGCCGGTCGCGAGTTGGCCTGGCCGCAATGGCTTCCTCGCGGCATGCGATTTCTCCAACAGCGCAGGATGGATGCCGAAACGCGCATTCTGCTTGCCAATCTGAAGGTCACGTTGCCAAGGCTGGACGCCGTCGTCGCCATGATGTCGGGCGGTCAAAGGCAAGCCATCGCCGTGGCCCGGTCGACCGTGTTTGCCCGCAAGGTTGTGATCCTGGACGAACCGACCGCCGCACTTGGCCTGCGTGAATCGCGGCAAGTGTTGAACCTGGTCGCTGCGCTGCGCGACCAGGGCAACGCCGTCATCCTGATCACCCACAACATGGAACACGTCACTGAGCTTGCCGACCGCGCCGTGGTGCTTCGCCAGGGCCGCAAGGTCGGCGAACTGGTGCCGACCAAGGACAACAAGCAGGAGCTGGTCTCCATGATCGTTGGAGCCTGACTCGCTCGAAATTTGGGGACTGTTCCGGTCCGCAAATGCCTGAAGCGACTTCCGCCGGAAGACGCCTCAATTTCCAAGGGAGGAATGGAATGCCAATGAACCGAAAACTGTTCGCTGGGCTGGCGATCGCCGTTGCGTTTGCGATGCCGGCTTCGGCCGCCGACAAGATCAAGATCGGCCTGATTACGAAATTCCCGGTGCCGTTCTACTCGACCATGGAGGATGCAGCCAAGAAATACGCCGCCGCCCATCCCGAGATCGAGCTGGTTACCGGCCAGGGCCAGGCGGCTACCGACATCGAAGGGCAGATCGCGCTGATCGAGTCCATGATCACGCAAGGCGTCAAGGGTCTGGCGATCACTCCGGTCGATCCGACCGTTGCGCCGGCGCTCGACAAGGCGGTCGCCGCCGGCATCAAGGTGGTTCTCGTCGACAACAGCATCCCGGACTGGAAAGGCCAGACAGCGCTGGTCTCGACCAACAATCTCAACGGCGGCAAGATCGCCGGAGAGTACCTGAAGACCGTGCTCAAGAGCGGCGACAAGGTCGGCATCCTGCAAGGTGTTCCCGGAGTGCCGGCGCTGGACGACCGGGTGACCGGCATGATGGAGGGCCTCGGCGACGTCAAGATCGATGTCGTCGGCAAGGGTGCAACCAATTGCACGCTCGAACTTGGCACGTCGGTGACCGAAGACATCCTGACCGCCAATCCCGATCTCAAGGCGATCTACTCGGCCTGCGGCCCGCCAATCCCGGGCGCCGTCAAATCGATCAGCAATGCGGGCATCGCCAACGACAAGATCATCCTGGTCGGCTTCGACGCCTGCTGCGGTGAGATCGAAGCGATCAAGTCGGGCGCGGAAGATGCCAGCGTTGCGCAATTTCCAGCAAAAATGGGTGAGCTTGGCATCGATACGGTCGTCAAGGCGATCCGCGGGGAAGCCGTCGAGGCCAACGTGGATACCGGCGCCGGTCTCGTGACGCTGCAGAACGTCAAGGACTTCGAGTGAACCACCAGTGGTCCGGTGGATTGCACCTCCGGACCACTTCCTGTTTCCGCACTCCAGGAATTATGCCGTTAGCGAAGGGGTGGAATTACACTTATGGACGCCACCATCAAGATCGTCCGATGCGCCGAGCCCGGCAGGCTGGCGTTCGAGGAACAGGCAGCGCCAGGCGCTCCGCCGGAAGGCTGGGTGCTGGTCAACGTCGCCCACGTCGGCATCTGCGGAACCGATTACCACATCTTCCAGGGCAAGCATCCGTACCTCGCCTACCCACGCGTCATGGGCCATGAGGTTTCGGGAACAATTGCAGCATTCAACGGGCCCGTGGACATGGCGGTCGGGCAACACGTCGTCGTCAACCCCTATCTTGCCTGCGGCAATTGTCCCGCCTGCCGCCAGGGCAAGCCGAACTGCTGCCTCGCGATCGAGGTGCTCGGCTTGCACCGTGACGGTGCCATGAGCGAGCAGATTCTCGTACCGGCGCAGAACCTCATTCCAGCGACCGGTCTGTCATTGGTCGAGGCGGCTACGGTCGAGTTCCTGGCCATCGGTGCGCACGCGGTCCTCAGGTCCATGGCCGGGCCGGGCAGCCGCACCTTGGTTATCGGCGCAGGGCCAATCGGCCTCGGTACCGCGCTTTTTGCCCGCATAGCGCGGCAGTGCGTGACCGTCATGGATGTCGATGCCGAGCGGCTGGCTTTTGCCGCAAGGCAGGGTTTTCTGGTGATCGACGGTTCGAAGGGTTCGATTGTCGAGACGATAGCAGAGCGAACTGCCAGGACAGGTTTCGATGTGGTCTTCGATGCAACGGGAAACAGCCGTTCGATGCGGTCTGCCTTCGCCTATGTTGCCCATGGCGGCGTCATGGTGATGGTCAGCGTCGTACAGGACGACATAACCTTCTCCGACCCAGAGTTCCACAAGCGGGAAATGATGCTGATCGGCAGTCGCAACGCGACGCGCGCCGACTTTCAGCACGTCATGGCTTCGATCCGCGCTGGAAAAATACCAATCGACGAACTCGTCACGCATCGTACGACCCTGCGTGACAGCCCACGCGATATCGCGATCTGGGCACAGCAGAAGTCCGGTCTGATCAAGGCTGTCATAGATGTGGCGGGATCTGGCTGATTTTGCCAAACGCAGTCGTGCAAAAAAGTCTCTCCGGAGCGTGTGAGACATCTGCGAGGAGAGAAGGACAGCCTGACTAGGCAGGGTTACCCCGGTAAGATCGCTACGGGCTGAGGAGGTCGCCATAGACGACGACGTGATGCTCGACGAATTCCGGCTTGTTGATCAGGTGCTGATCGTCCTTGGAATAGTAGTGGGCCCGCTCAGGTTGCTCGCCCGCATAGGCCTTTACCGCTTCCATATCGGTCCACCAGCTCAGAGCGCATATCTCCGTAACGCCGTCGCCAAGGTCGCGCAGCGTGATCTGGTGACCGAGATTGCCTTGGGTGGCGCCAAGCTCGTCGCCACCAGTCCCTGCCACGTAGCGCGCGTATTCGGCAGCCATCTGCGTGCGCACCGTCCCGCACTCGAAGAATTACCTGCCGGACCACTAGCCTTGGCCTCCGCTATCTATATCCCGTCACCCTTCTCGATCATCACCCCGCCGCCGCCATTCTCGGCAATGACCTCGACCCCGGCTGCTTCGAGGGCACGCGGGAAGTCGTCCAGGGTTTCACTCTGCCTTCAGTACCTGGAATCTGATCAGCCAGTCACGAATGATCAGTCGGACGGCCTCAGGTCGCGAAACATCATGCTCGGCAACAAATTGATCGACGCCGGCGAGCATGTCCGGTTGAAGGCGGACCATGATTGGCACGCCCTTTCCAGTCGGGGCCGGTCCCCGCCGTTTCTTTGATACCACGGTTTCTTGCTTTGGCATAAGAACCGTGATATCAGAATTCTTGTCCTTGCGGAAGCACTGGAGCCTCACACTAAAACCGAATTGGCGAAGATCCGATGCCGAACACCATTGTTCGGGCAGCCGCTGAAGGCGCGCCCGCTCCCAACCGCCGTGGCGGCTTCAACCGCCGCCGCCGTGGCGGTCGCGACAACGAACATGGCCGAAAGCTGCGCGCAATGGCGAGTTCATGGCATCGTGCAGGACATCCATCGAATGGTGCACTCGGCAGGGCTCGAACCTGCATCTGCCCGGGAAGGTCCCGCTCTGTCCTGGATTGAGCTACGAGCGCCAATTTTGGCAGGCTAATAGAACGGGCCTATTCGATCAAATTAGCGATTGGGATAGCCGGCACATGCATTGGAAGTAGGTCGAGGTGGGAGGCCGAGCTATCCTCTATATCGCCCTTTCTCGCACCAATATCGAACAACGACACCCGGTTGCGCCCGAAACAGACTGGCCGCAAGTTGACAATTCTCTCTGTTGTACGCCTCTGCTTCGGTCGCATCGAACGTGGCCACATGGATACGCATTTCGGCGGCAGCGGAGCTTCGGTACAGCGTATAGGTTTTGGAGTCATCAGCCTCGGGCGCGCAGCCAGCCAAGGCCGAAACCACCGCCAGAGCAAGGAACAACCTCATTTCAGCATCATAGGTGAGACGATCTAAGGAATGGAAAGGTCACGTTGCGCGGAGAACCTTTCGATCGCCAACGTGAAAGTGACATGATCTACGCCGGCTATGTGGAGGTCCTCGTTGCATCAGGCCCCGACGCACCGAAAAGCAGCGATGCTTTAGCCGGCCAGTGAAACTTACGGCGGGCATCCTCGTACCGTTCAGCGCTTCACGAGGTCGTCAAATGTGATACCGGTGCCATAACCGCTTGGCAGATCGGCCGTTGCCTCCCGGAAACTACGTTCCACGGCGGCTGTGTACCGGCCGTCATTCGCCAGCCTATCCCAAATGACGAAGGCGACAGCTAAGGCGATGACGACGAGCACCATTCGCATCGGACCCTCCCTCAAGAGTTCCGGCAGGCATAATACAGCCTGTTGCTAATATGCGCCAGCGTGGACGATGGCGAGGCTCGCGTCGGCCTATGTCCAACCAAGCAGCCAATGTGCCAGCAAGGCGAGGCAGAGGCCGGTTACAGCCGCATAATCGGCGGCGGGACGCTCGCCGGCTTAACCCACTTCATTAGTTGCAGCTAAGTTAGGATCAGGACCCATTAAATTGCTTGCGGAGGTGGCGATCGCTTGATTCA
>NZ_JBWKME010000140.1:0-9510 GCF_056431085.1 Mesorhizobium waitakense
GTCCGTCAGCACGAATCGTTCCATCCAAAGCTTGAATCACAATCCAATCTCAGGCGGAATCCTGAATCTCAACAAGCCTTAGGCCATCCGACTTGGCGAGATAAAGCATCAAAGTACCAAGGGATGACAAATCTTTGACAAGACCCGCGAGCAAGGGGTTGAGCGCAGGTTTCGCGATTCCCTTTGATCTTTTGGATCGTCGAGGGAGACGGCCTTCTGGCCGGGGTGGAGGCGCCTTGAAGTTTGACAGCGGCATTGCCGGGACGCCGTTAGTCGCGCGAGGCAGTCCGTTGAGCCAACAGTAGACCTGCATCGCCATCCAGGCGTCTTCAAACGCGCCGTGGATTCGGCCAGCCCGAGCAAGACCCATTTGTGAAAGAATTGCATTTAAACCGGACCGGCCACCAATTTGCTCACGGTAGCTTCGCATCGTGCAGAAATAGTCGAGCTCCGGAAGCGGCATTCCAGCGAGGTCGAATTCCTGCTCGATGAAACGCCGATCAAATTCGACATTGTGAGCGATGACGCAAGGAGAACCCGAAAAAAGCTTGCTTAATGCGTGTGCGTGGACGTTGAACGTATCTTGATGACGAAGTGTCCAATCGTCATACCCGTGAACTGCTTCGGCGCGCGGATGGCTCTTCTTACCTGGATCGAAGATCAGATGGGCCGCCTGGACGGAATAGGTCTCGGCAACAATACTCTGGGAGTCAACAGCGATCAGGCCAAGGCTCACCACGCGATCGGAGCTAAAAAAGCCCGTCGTTTCGACGTCAACGAAAAGCAGACGGTTTGGCAGTTGCATTTGTCCCCCGACAAGAGCATCGCGCAGCATAGCCTTAGACGCAAGCTGGTAGGTCACACGCGGTGGCGGCTGCTTTCCTGAATGGCGGCTCTGCGCCGCATGACAGTCATTCCCACGGCCCCATCCATTCACCAAAAGTGGACATCTCTAACGGACAGGGCACAGGCAAGTTGTGTACCCGACATTTATCTCGAACGACTGGAGTCGATCCTACGCGAACCATCCGACCAATGGCTCGGAGCTATCTTCCTTTGGCTCGGCAGTAGTGCCAGACTGGATGGAGGGAGCACGACATGGGTGAGACCCGCAAAATTGCAGCGATACTGGTCTCGGATGTGGTCGGCTACAGCCGGCTAGCCGGCGCTGATGAAGATCGCATCTTGGCACGGCTGCGGGCGCTGCGCAGCGATCTCATCGATCCCACCATCGCCGTTCATCGTGGTCGCGTCGTCAAGCGCACAGGTGACGGGAGCCTCGTCGAGTTCAGCAGCGTGGTAGAAGCAGTGCGATGCGCGATCGAAGTGCAGAACGCCATGCTTGAGCGCAATGCCGGGGTGCCGGATGATCGCCGCATCGAGTTCCGGATCGGCATTCACTTGGGCGACGTCGTGCAAGAACGCGATGGCGACCTGATGGGCGATGGCGTCAATATCGCCGCGCGCCTGGAAGGCATCTGCGAACCTGGCAATATCTGTCTTTCCGAGCAAGCCTATTGGCAGGTTTCCGACGCCTCTCCGAGTAGAGGCGTTTCAGCACACCGACCGCCGCAAGAAGTGGATCGTGTCGGCGGGCCGAGCGGAACGTCAACGCCTGCAGGAACGCACCCGCTATCTGGCTGATGACCAGTCTCAACGTCGGTCCCTTGGCTGCGTCTCCTTCAATACGGTGGCGCTTATCGTCGCAAATTCGCGTCGGGTTCGGCAGGTATGACCTTTGGCCATTCCACCTGTCCGATCTTGCGGACGCTGTTAGGTGGAATCGAAATTGCGATGTCGGCGAAAGCCGGGTCACCCCTCGCCGCCGAACATCTCTCCGGTATCGCGACGGTCCGAGCTCATCGACACTTCCGTGCGTTCGTTCTTCATCAGTTTGGCTGAGGCCGTCGCGATCGTGCTGGCGGTGCTGTGGCTCGCCATGGGCTGGCCCATGGGGGTCGTCATCGGTTCCAGCATCATCCTGACCATCCTTGGCACCTTCGTCGTCATGGCAAGCGTCGGCATCGATCTGCAACGCATGTCGCTTGGCGCTTAGGTGATCGCGCTCGGAGCAGGCGCGAGAGCACAACGGACGGGCAGGAAGAAGCCAGGCCAACTTCAGAGAGGACGCCGCATCATGCTATCGTGTTGACCGCCCGGATTGCCGCAGGCCCATACCGCGCGAGCGGTTTAGTCCTTCGACCCAAAGCGGACATGAGCACGCTTCTCCCACATGCTTCGATTGACGCTCCTGGCGCCTGACTTGGTCGAAGCCATTCTCGATGGGCGCCAGCCTCGGACGATGCAGCTACAGCCGCTGGTGCGTGGGTTTCCGGTCGAGTGGGAGATGGACCGGTGCAGGGAAGTGTGATGGATCACATCTATTGACTTAGCCACACTACGACAGCTTCGCGCCTCATTTCGGACGTTCCAACAGAGCCATCCCGTTGCCAAAAGCAGACTTCACCGCAATTGATTCACAACGCGACAACCTAGACACGACCAAGACTGTGTCCAGCCACCCGACAGCGACGCTGACGGCCGTGCCTGCGGCCGTGGCCCGCATCCCACCTCTCCGCTCTGCGCAATTGTCTGCTTCGGATGCGGTTTGCCGCACTGGTGGCGGCACGCGCGGTGTCGCCTGCCAGCCGCTTCTTGCCGGCTTCGAGGAATTCCTTCGACCTATTGTAGTAGAGGCTCTCGGCGATCCCTTCGCGCCGGCACAGCGCCGCAATCGACTTCTCACCGCGCAAACCATCCAGCACTATGCGGATCTTCTCCTCGGCGCCATCGGGAAGAGCCTTGCAAATGCATTTCTGCTAATATGAAGCGTCCCGCACATTCACGCGTGACGAAAATGGGAGGATGCGATGGATAAGTTGAATCGCAGATCTGCAATTGCTCTCGGTGTAACGGCCGCTGCCGTAACGCCATTGTTCGCCTTGGCGGCATCTGCAAAAACCAAGGAATATGGCCCGAAGGATGGCAAGGAGATTGCCCCCGGCGTCAGGGTGGTGGAGGTCGGCACCGGGAACGCCGACATTGCCGCCTACAAGAGCATCGCAATTGTCGATGTGGTATTTCAGCCCGGTGCACACGCTCCGGCAATGATGATGGACAACGATATGGTGTGCACAATCGCTGCGGGCGAATTCACCATCAAAAAGGTGGACAAGGAATTCAAGCTCAAGGAAGGCGACATGTATACGTGCGCCAAGGGCAAGACCGACGAAGCGACAAATACAAGTGCCGTAGTCGGCGTGCATCGCATCGCCGTTCTGATACCTGCCTAGGAGATGCAGGGGCCCCGCCGCCGGTGACACACACCGCAGCGGGCGCCTTACGCCAAGGATAGCCCCCGAATGGTCCCGCTGGAGGTAGACCATGACGATAGTGCGTGACGTTGCGTTTGTGGTTGCCACACTTTCCGCAATGTTGGTGTTAGCCGGCAACGCGGACGCCGAGGATGCACCTCCGACAATCGTCACCCTCGGCGACAGCTACATCAACAGCTATGGAGTAGCAGCCACTGAGACCTTTGCGACCAGGCTAAAGGCTGGGCTGAACGCCGCCGGGCACCCAGTGACAATTGTCGAGGTGGGGTACAGGGATACCAGCGAACGGGGTCTCGCTTGGCTGGCGGAATCCAAGGACGGCCTTGACCTGCAGGCGAGCCCTGCAAACCACGTTGTCATCGTTGAATTGGGTCAGAACGATTGCGCTCGTATCGACCTGGAGGACACGAGAGCGAACTCGCCCAGAAGCGCGTTCCAGTGCTTGTGGTTGGAACCGCAGCCTATGGCTATTGCTCGTCTAGGCTCGGGCTGATTATGCCGAGCTGTTTTCAAAGATGTTCTCCGAGCTAGCGACCAAGCATGGAGACTTGCTCTACGCCGACTTCAAGGAGGGCGTGACTGGGCATCCGGAGTTGCTGCAAGCGGACCACGACCACCCGAATGCAGCGGGGGATGCGATCATCGTTAGAAACATGCTCCCTGTGGTTGAGGCGCTACTGGCGCAGGTGCAACCACGTTAAAGACCCATCTGAACGAACGGCGGCTACGACGAGGCGCAATAATCACAATGCTCCGGCCATGTGTAGATTGACCATTGCTCTTGCCTTCGTGCTCACCTGTGGCCCCGTGTCCGCAGCAGAGCATTGGTTTGCTCATGACGGCGACACGCTGTGGCATGACAAGAAACGAGTTCAGTTGCTCGGTATCGATGCCCCCGAACTTTCGCAGGCGTGTTTTGATGCCGCTGACAAGATCTGGCCCTGCGGCAGGTATGCGCGTGACCACAGCGGGTCGAGCATAGCGGAGGTCCCGCCAAACCCTCGGCGAGACATTTAAGTGCGAACTCAAGGAGACCCAGCCTATATCGTCCATCAGGAAAATAGGCTGTCTGTGGGCGACGGCGACAGTGCCGCGACCAAGGGCATAAGCCATTGGCGCGCTTTCCGTGAAGACCGTTGCGTCGCTGGGCTATTCCTTGCCTTGCGGCGTGAGGGAACAAAGGAAGCACGACGCGGTCCGCTTCCGGCCACAATGCTGCCGGGCCGCAATCCGCCTCATTTCGGACGTTCGTGCGCTGCCGCTTGCTCGACAGCAATGACGAAATGACCTCATGTTCGGCATGAGGTCAAATCGATCCTCCCGTGAGGTGGTACGGCCGGCTGGTAGACCTTCTCAAGCAATGCCGATGCGGCGCGTAACCTGGCCGTTGCTTTCCCAGTAAGTATGTTTCTTGGTAATCCAGGGATCATCCATGGCAGGCTGGATTTGTCCCGCCATGTCAGTGGCGCGCGAGGTGACCGTGTGCTCGCCCTTTGATGGGTCTTTCCAGTCGAGATACCACACCTTCCAAGCGAATTCAGCTTCTTCACCATGGTCGATCGTCGCTTCAAGCCATGGGCCATCATCAACCTTCACTTCGACCTTGGCGATTGGAGCGCCCCAGGCCGCACCGTTGATCCGGTATCCGGCATCGCTACGCGTCACTCTGGCAGGCGCGGACTTCAGCAATGCACGGCCGACCGAGGTCTCGGCCCACACGGTCTCACCATTGTGCTCTTCCTCGCGGATGGTGACGTAGTCTCGTCCCATCAACAGACTCATGAAGCGCGTGTTGCGTATCTCAATCCGCTTGACCCACTTGACGTTGGCAATGCCATACCACCCCGGCGCGATGAGCCGCACGGGGGAACCGTTGGGTGGTGGCAGGGCGGCCCCATTCATCTCGTAGCAGAGGATGTTATTGGGGCTCATCGCATCGGCGAGCGACATGCTGCGGGCGAAATTTTGATGCATCTTGACGTCGCGATTATCGTCCTTGAGAGCGATGTCGCCGACATCAGTGCCCCAAAAAACAACTTCGATGCCGTTTTCTTTCACGCCTGCCTCTTCAAGAATGGCGGCGAGAGGTGTGCCAGCCCACTGAGCGTTGCCAATGCCGCCGGTAAAAAAGGGAAAACCGTGATTACCCGAACATTCCACCGTGAAAGCCACCTCCTGGCGCGGCCGTGCCTTGAGGTCGGCAAGCGACAGGCTCAGAGGCTTCTTCACTAACCCATCGATTTCCAGCTTCCAGGCATTCGCATCAATGGTTGGCCGATCAAAATGAGCAATGCTGAAGAACTTCTCATTAGGTGTCACCCATGTATCCATATCCTCCCAGACAAGCTGGCTCTGGATGACCGCCGGAACGGGATTGGGCTGCGGCTGGTCAAGCCACGGGATCACGGTCTCACCCGCCCGGCTTGGAAAGGCCTGGGCAAACTGTGAATTGAAGACCGTCAGTGCGGCTACGGCCGCGCTGCCTTGAACGATGAATTCGCGGCGTGCAAGATAATGCATGATGGTTCCTCCTCCAGTGTGAAAAGCTGATTTGTCCTCCAGACATAAAAGTAACAGCGGCCGGAATCGCACAAAGGAGAGGCCGGCCGAGGCGGGCAATCTTGAGAGCGCTCGGAACGAGGCGAGTTAGAAGCGCGCCATGTGTTAAGGCGGAGTCTCCCGCTCTCAGTCGCTGGCTCCATCAGGTCCCAGCCAGCGGTCTGCAAATTACGCCTTATGTGCGTTCGTGGCGAGGGAAAACATGAGGATTCGCTAATGAACGAACGATAGTTACAATCAAGAGCGAAATAGGCCTATCCGCCGATAGCGGTCTTCCCGTTCGGTGAGATCAGCGCTTGTTTGTTGTTAACTTCCTGACCGGGAAGACGGCCGACGGTATCTGAGCACCAGCTATTCTGGAGAGCATGCCTTTCGGCTACCGAAAGTAACTTAAAACTGCCTATAGCTTCCGAGCCTCCATGTCCTTGAAATTGCTGATATCGATAGCTGGGGGTTAAAACGGCATACTCCCCAGCTTTGGAGAATGTGGGCCAATTCGGAGAACAACTCGCACTTCGTCGGCGAGTGCCAATCCCCAGCTTTCAGCTGCAACCCGCGCCAGCGCTGGGCCGCAGCCACGCGGTGTCCGCGATAGAGAATTGTTTGCGTTTGAGGACTGGTGGAGGAAGTGGGATTCGAACCCACGG
The DNA here is from genome assembly GCF_056431085.1 of Mesorhizobium waitakense. Taxonomy (NCBI): domain Bacteria; kingdom Pseudomonadati; phylum Pseudomonadota; class Alphaproteobacteria; order Hyphomicrobiales; family Phyllobacteriaceae; genus Mesorhizobium; species Mesorhizobium waitakense. The sequence goes on from NZ_JBWKME010000140.1 coordinate 6,542, forward strand.
TGAGCTCGCACCCACGCCGGTTTTCAAGACCGGTGCCTTAAGCCGCTCGGCCATTCCTGCAGCAATCTCGGCCCACTGCTCTAGTGGCCCGGCAAAGACCTGTCGACCGGCACGTGTCGTACAATCGGCCGGTGACGATACAGGGCAGGGGAGGAACCGGGCTTGATGGGCCTTTTCGGCGATCGAGCAAGAATGCCGACCGCATGCGCGTTCCGTCCAAGCTGCCGGCTGGCCGAAAAGGCACCGTGCCACAATATTGCCCGATTCCGGCCATAATCGATTAATACCGTGATAAACAATTCCTGCGCACAAAGGATCGGGGTTCACGGCGTCGTTGGTATTGTCGAGTGAGTGCTTTGGCTCCTCTGGCGGTTAGATGGCGGCGTCTTTCATTGAGACTGTAGGGGACATCTGAAAAAATGCAGGCTGTGACGCACCCGCGTCTTCGTCGCGCTGCTACAGTCGCGTTGTTGGCGGTATCGGCTGCCTTGCTGGCGGCTTGCGCATCGCCTGAACCCAAAGCGATGGTCTACAAAAAGACCCGCTCCAAGGAATATTTCTCCGAATCCGAATATGGCGTGAAGGCAAGCCCACGTGTGGCCTTCCGGGGCGGGCGGCTGCAGCGTGGCGGCGGCCGGGACCAGCTCGGCAAGCCCTATCAGGTCCGGGGCAGGTGGTATTACCCCAAGGAAGACAAGCACTACGCCAAGGTCGGTCTGGCCTCCTGGTATGGCGATGCCTTCCACGGCCGGCTTACCGCCAATGGCGAAGTCTACGACATGACACACCTGACGGCGGCGCATCCGACCATGCCGCTGCCAAGCTATGCCCGTGTCACCAATCTCAAGACCGGCAGCTCGGTCATCGTTCGCGTCAACGATCGCGGCCCCTATCACGAAGGCCGCATCATCGATGTGTCGGAGCGCGCCGCCCAAATGCTTGATTATGCCAATATCGGCACCGCTCAGGTGAAGGTCGAGTATGTCGGCCGCGCACCGCTCGACGGCGATGACGACCAGTATCTGATGGCCTCCTACCATCCCGGCAACAGGGCGCCGGACCCGTCGGATGGACTGCCGACCGGCGTCATGGTCGCCATGAACGGACCGTCGCCGAGCCTTCCCGTTGGTGCCGCCGCCGTACCGTTTCCTGGCCAGTTGACCGATTCGGGGACGGCCCAGGCGGTCACGCCGGCGCAGTCGCCGGCGTATGGCGACCTGGCATTGCCGGATTTCGGCCCGATCGTGCCGGAACGCCCGGAGATCAACCTGCCGCCGCAATCGCCGTTTGCCGTGGCCTCGCTCTCCTATGCGGACGAGCGCGTAGAGCGCGCCTCCAACGCCTTCGCCGCACTGGGTGGCGGCGACGGCATGTTACCGGCCGACCTGCTTCAGTCGTGGAAGCGTCAGTCGCCGTCCGCCGGTTCGCCCACCGACTATGTCGCGGCGGGTTCGTTCGAGGATGCGGCGGAGGCCAAGCGCGTTGCCGCCCAGCTTGCCGCATTCGGCAAGATCGAGATCCAGCGTTCAGAACTCGACGGCGAGGATTGGTATTCGGTCAATCTCTATCCCGATGGCCACCGCAATCTGGATGATCTGCTGCAGGCAGCCTGGGCGCATGGCGCGCCGGATGCGCTGGCTGTGCGCAACTGAGCGCAAGCAAGGTCGGATTTCCACTGCGCGGTTGATCCGCCACGGAAAAAGCCTGATACTTTTCGCGGGCTTGCCGGACGTGCCGGCCAACGGGTCGAATTTCATGCAATTTCGCTTGCTCCAGCCTTTCGCCGGGCTTCTGTTTTTTTGCCTGCTATTGCTTTCCCTGGCTCCAGCCAGTGCGCAGCTTTTCGAGACCAAGGCCGCGCAGGTCTTCATGATCGATGCCGAGACCGGGACGGTGCTGTTTTCGAAAGATGCCGACAAGCCGATACCGCCGGCTTCGATGGCCAAGCTGATGACCATGGAAGTGGTTTTCAACGCCATAAAGTCCGGACGCCTGAAGCTCGACGATACGTTCGTGGTCAGCGAAAACGCCTGGCGCAAGGGTGGTGCGCCTTCGGGAACTTCGACGATGTTTGCCAAGCTCAAATCGTCGATCCGGCTCGAGGATCTCATTCAGGGCGTAACGGTGCAGGCGGCCAATGACGGCTGTATTGTCATTGCCGAAGGCATGGCCGGCTCGGAGGACAATTTTGCTGCGCAGATGACCGAGCGCGCCCGCCAGATCGGGCTCAAGACATCGACCTTCGTCAATTCGACCGGCCTGCCGGCGGACGGCCAGCAGACGACGGTGCGGGAGTTGGCGCTGCTGGCCGTGCATCTGTGGCGCGATTATCCGGATTTCTATCACTACTACGGCCAGAAGGATTTTACCTGGAACAAGATCTCGCAGCGGAACCGCAATCCGCTTCTGGCAATGGACATCGGCGCCGACGGCCTGGCGGTCGGCGCGAGCGAGACGTCAGGCTTCGGCATCGTCGGTTCGGTCAACCACAACGGCACGCGGGTTATCGCGGCGATGAGCGGACTGGCCAGCGACAAGGAGCGTGCCGAAGAGGCGCGAAAACTGCTCGACTGGGGTGTTCGCTCTTTCGAGAAGACCGAAATCTTCGCCAAGGACGAGGTGGTCGGCGAAGCCCAGGTTTTTGGCGGCGCGAAATCCGGGGTGACGCTGAAGGCCAAGGGTCCGATCGCCATCTTCCTGCCGATCACCAACCGCGACAAGCTGACGGCCAAGATCGTCTACACAGGCCCGGTTGCCGCTCCGGTGGAGGAAGGGCAACCGGTGGGCGCGCTGCGCGTCTGGATCGGCGACACGCTCAGCCAGGAAACGCCGCTTTTCGCCGCCGAGTCGATCGGCGTCGGCACGTTGCCGCAGCGCGCGCTCGATGCCGTCAAGGAACTGGCGATCGGCTGGCTGCGCTAGGCTGAATCGACATTCATCGCATCCATAGCATGGCGCAAGCGATTTGA
>NZ_JBWKME010000141.1:0-40138 GCF_056431085.1 Mesorhizobium waitakense
GTATCGCCATGCGAGCTGACAAAACCGACCAGAGCTTCGCAGCCTTCATCAATCTTGCTGCTGCCGTCATAAACTCACGATGAATCTCAACAAGCCTTAGACCGGCTTTGCCGGCTTGCGCATCGCCGAATAGGTGAGCAGCGTTGAGGCAAGATACAGAAGCAGGAAGAGGACGTTGAGCGACAGCACCAGGTTCGGCGTGTCGAGGATGGTCGTCAGCACATAGGTCAGCAGCACCGCCTTTAGCCCGGCAAGCAGGCCGAGATTGAGCGCCCGCACCAGCGTCTGGCCGCGGGCGAACAGCAGCTCGGCCTGGTATTCGACCAGATTGCGCAGTCCCGGGACGCAGATCGCCAGCGCCACCAGAGGGGCGGCCTCGGCGACGTTCTTGCCGAGCGCATTGGGGAAGAAATGCAGCACGATGCCAAGCGTCAACAGCGCCAGCGTCGAGACCGCGAAAACGCCGCCTTCAATGCCGCTCTTGACCGCCAGCCGTGACAGCAGCTCCGGCGCGCGCATCATGCGCTGCACCAGCATCATCGAGAAGGTGCGGATCGGAATGGCCGTCAGGTCGACCAGCCGCATGATGATGGCGTAGATACCGGCCAGATGCGGTCCGCCGATCGCCAGGACCAGCAGCTTGTCGAACTCCATCTGCAGATAAAACAGCACTTCGGCCCCGGCCACGTAAATGGAGTCAGCCAGTCGCCGAAGATAAAGCTCGATGCGCAGCCGCAAACGCTGGCGCGGGTAGAAGAAGCCGAAGGCAATCAGCAACGAGGCGGCATTGGCGCCGATATAGAACCACGACCATATCCAGACGCTGTGTTGCGCCCAGAACATGAACAGCACCGCGCCGAGCGCCCGCAGCGCCGTCGCCAGGATGGCCAGCAGCGCGGCGCGGCCGAACTTGCCCAGGCCGTTGTTGACGATCAGCGCCACCTCCACCGGCCGCCACAACAGCGCTTCGGCAAAGACGATTGCCGCAAACACCGACAGCGGCACGGTGTCGGCGAAGAAGATCAGGTAGACGCCGAACGAGGCCGCGGCGAGCAGCGGCAGCGACAGCAGGCCGAGCAGCAGGAAGCCGGCGGTGAAGGTGCCGATCAGATTGGGGCGGATGGTGGCGGTGCGATAGAGTGCCGAGATGAACCCGAAGGCGAGAATGCGCGACAGCATGACGCCGGCCGCCGATGCGGTGGCGAACATGCCGAATTCGGAAATCGACAGCGTGTTGGCCAGCGCGATGAAATAGGCGAGTGAAAACACCAGTCGCCCGCCGGCGCCGCTGATCGCCGAGAAATAGTCGCGCAGCAGCCCCCGTCGTTCGGCCAAAAAAGTGCCGATCCGGGCGAGGGTGGGCCGCCTTTGCGGTATGTCACTGGCTTGCGTCATATCTCCAGGGAGAGCTTAGGTCGGAAAACTTAACGTGCCGTTCTGGAGCCCAGGGGCATGTTGAAAAATAGGTGCTGGCGGAGGGAGAAACGGGGGCTTCGGCGGGCGAAAATTAACCTTTTGTTTTCCATGCCTGTTTAGCGTGGCTTAACGAATGGCGAAGCGCCGTTTGCAGGCCGCCAAGGGTAAAGCTCCAGACGATGGTCGACAGGGAAAACCGTGAAGACTGGAAGCGCGAGCGTTCGCTGCTGGCGCTCGGCAAGGCTGTGCGCGGCGACGACGAACCCGACGCGTCCCTGGTCTCGATCGGGGACCGGGCGGACCCGTCATGGCGCGAGGATGCCGCCACGCGTCATCGTCTCGCCCGGTCACAGCGCGAAGCGCGGACGAGCCCTTCGCAGCGCGAGGCGCTGTCGAATCCGAAGCTGTCGGATGCCGTTGCAACAGATGGATATCAGGCCGGCTATGAGCCAGCTTCGTCTGCGCAGGTGCCGCCTGAAGGCGGTCCATCCGCCGACGATTTTTCGGCAACCAGGCCGGCATCATCGGGCTATGCGCAAACCACGTCCCGGACGGAGTCTGTTGCTGCCGCAACCCCAGGCCCCGATCGCGAACCCAATCATTCAGGCGACGCGCCGGCGCCCCACGGCGACAGTGCGGACAGCCAGCAGTGGAAGCCGCTGATCGATCCGATGCAAGTCGTCCGCGGCGTTGGCAAGTCGAAGCTGCTGATCGTGGCGACGACGATACTGGGTGCCGGGCTCGGCATCGCCATCGCGCTGTCGACGCCGAAGAAATACGAAGCCACCACAGAACTGATCGTCGATCCGCGCGACCTGAAGCTCACCGACCGCGACCTCACCCAGTCGGTCGTCGCCTCCGACGCCACGCTGGCCATCGTCGAAAACCAGGTCCGGGTGCTGACGTCCGGCACCGTTTTGAACAAGGTCGTCGACAAGCTCAATCTCGTCAACGACCCGGAATTCAATGGGCAGGGCAGTGGCGGCCTCAGCGTCATGTCGCTCATCCGCTCCATCCTGTCACGCCACGACGGGCCGGGCGGTGTCGACGAGACCCGCCGCCGGGCGCTTACTGTCGGCAATCTGGGCGAAAGCCTTTCGGTCGAGCGCGGCGGCAAGACCTTCGTCATCACCGTCAGCGCCACCACCCAGAATGGCGAGAAATCGGCTCTCATCGCCAACACGATGACGGATGTCTTCCTGCAGACCTTCGGCCAGATCCAGTCCGATACAGCCGGCCGCGCCACCGACGAACTGACGGCCAGGCTTGACGAGCTGCGCAAGGGTGTCGAAGCAGCCGAACGCAAGGTCGAGGATTTCAGGGCCACGCACGACCTTGTCGACGCGCAGGGCCACCTCATCAGCGACGATGAGATGCTGAAGCTCAACGAGCAGCTGTCGGTTGCGCGCGCCCGCACCCTCGAGCTCAATGCCCGGGCCGCTTCGGCGCGTTCGGTCGACGTCAACTCGGTTCTCACCGGCACCTTGCCGGAGGAGATCAATTCCAACACGATGAGCGATCTGCGTTCGCAATATGCGTCGCTCAAGCAGGAGGCTGACCGTGCCGCTATCCGGTTTGGTCCGCGGCACCCCGAACTCCAGGCGCTCAATGCTCAGCTTGCGGGTGCACGCGATCGCATCGCCGGGGAGCTGCGCCGCATCGGCTCGTCGCTGCAGGTCGATCTCAAGCGCGCGGTCCAGCTCGAACAGGATCTCGCCTCTCGTCTGGCGCAGCTGAAGGTTCGCAGCGGTGACGTCAACAGCGACCTGGTGTCGATGCGTGAACTGGAGCGCGAGGCTGCCGCCAAGCGTTCCGTCTATGAACAGTATCTGCTGCGCGCCAAGGAGACCGGCGAGCAGAAGGACATCAACACCGCCAACATCAATGTGATCTCGAAGGCCTTCGCTCCGCTTGAGCCGAATGGGCCGTCGCGAGTCGTGGTGGCGCTTGCCGGCCTGTTGCTCGGTTTTGCGTCGGGCGTCGGGCTCGGCGCCATGCGTGGCGCCTACGAGAGCCTGCGTGAGACCGCCACGTCGCGCTCGCACCGCAATCGCGGCACGGACGAACGCCGGACGCCTTACGAAGACAAGGCATATCAGGCAGCACCGCCACCAAAACCGCCAGCACCGCAGCCGGCGGCACTGCCACCTGCACCGCCCCCGCCACCGCCTGCGCCACCCGCGCCTGTTCAACAGGCTGACGTCACGCCGACCGAAGGTCCCGGTCGGATCAGTGCGTTGCTGTCGAAGCTGCGCAAGGCCATGTCCCGCAAGCAGTCCCCGCAGGACACCATCGAAACCGGTGAATGGGTCTCGCCCTTTGCCGATGGGAAGCCAACGGAAGATCTGACGCACCCCGCCTATTCCCAGTCGGCAGCGGCCTTTGCGCCCCTGCAGCCGGCCGCGGCGGCCTATCCGCCGCCACCTTTCCGGCCAGGCGGCCGTGTTCCCTATCCGCAACAGACGGCGCAGCCGCCATTACCTCCCCATATGGTGCCGCAGCGATCGTATTCGGGTCCGCAGGCCTATCCCTATGGGCAGCCGTTAGGCCTTCCGCAGGCGCAGCACTGGCAGGTGCCGCAGCAGCCGGGCTATCCCTACCCGCAGCCCATGCCCCATGGCGGGCAGATGTGTTATCCGCCCCACCCCGCTTCCGCGCCTCATCCGCAACAGCCCACCGCGCCGCAGCAGGCAGCTCAGCCTGACGAGCCATCGGTGGAGGCGCCCCGGGCGGCGGAGGATGTCGAACGGCAAGCCCCGATCGACGAAATCCGCGCCAGCCTGCGCGAATTCCGCGAAGCCGTCCGCGAACTTACCGAGACCCGCGCGCGCCGCCGCTACTTCTGAGCCACAAAATAAGTCGCGCTGCCGAACAAAAACATGCCGGTTTCGCGTAAACGGCATGGGACGGCGCTTTGACGGGATTGCGTGTTGGAATTTTCGTGAAAATGCCGCGCTGCATGGTGCCGAGGGCACGCTTCCGAGTTTGATCGGGGCGCGCGGTTTCGCGGCATGCGTCAGACAAGGATCCAGGGTGCCGCATTCATGTTTTCGATGCGGCCGTTTGGGCGGAACGGTGTTGAGGGTGGACCATGGCCGAAGTGATTGATGGGAAGAGCGTCGCCGAAGACGTGGTGCGGACGGTCAAGACCCTGACGGCCGAACTTGTCGCGAAAGGCAAGGCCAAACCCGGTCTTGCCGTGGTCATCGTCGGTGAGGATCCGGCCAGCCAGGTCTATGTCGCTTCCAAGTCGCGCACCGCCAAGGAATGCGGCTTTCATTCCGTCCAGCACACGCTGCCGGCCGAAACCTCCGAGTCGGCATTGCTGAAGATCATCGGCGATCTCAACGCCGATCCGGCCATCAACGGCATCCTGGTGCAGCTTCCGCTGCCCGCCCATATCGACGCCGGCAAGATCATCCAGACCATCGCGCCGGAAAAGGATGTCGATGGCTTCCATTTCATCAATGTTGGCAAGCTCGGCACCGGCGAACTCGAGACCGCCTTCGTGCCTTGCACGCCGGCCGGCTCAATGCTTTTGATCGAGCGCGTGCGCGGCAAGGACCTGTCCGGCCTCAACGCGGTCGTCGTCGGCCGCTCCAACATCGTCGGCAAGCCGATGGCCAACCTCCTGCTTGCCGCCAACTGCACCGTCACCATCGCCCACAGCCGCACCAGGGACCTGCCGGCGCTTGCCCGCACCGCCGACATTCTCGTCGCGGCGGTCGGTCGGCCGGAGATGATCAAGGGTGATTGGGTGAAGCCCGGCGCCACGGTCATCGATGTAGGCATCAACCGCATTCCGGCGCCGGAAAAGGGCGAGGGCAAGTCGCGCCTCGTCGGCGATGTCGCCTATGCCGAAGCGGCGAAGGCCGCCGGCGCCATTACGCCGGTGCCGGGTGGTGTCGGGCCGATGACCATTGCCATGCTGATGGCCAATACGTTAGCCTCTGCCTACCTCGCGGCCGGATTGAAACGGCCGTCCTTCTGACCCACCAGAAAGCCGCAGCTTTGCCGAACCCAACTGTTCCTGTAGAACGGCCGGTCATGACGGATCCCGTTCAAGGCGGCCGGCAGTTCGCTTTCCTGCTGGTCGACAAGTTCTCGATGTTCTCGCTGGCCGCGGCGATCGATACGTTCCGATCGGCGAACCGGTTGCTTGGCCGCGACTTCTACGGCTGGACGACGGTCTCCGCGGATGGCGATCCGGTGATGGCCTCCAATGGCCTGCCGCTGAAGATCGACTATGCCGTTGCCGACCTGCCGCCGGTCGACATCCTCTTCGTGTCGGTCGGACTGACGACGGAATTTCCCGGCAAGAGCAAGGTGCTGGCGGCGCTGCGCAGCTGGGGCCGGCGCGGCAACGCGCTCGGTGCGCTGTCGGTCGGCTCCTACCTGCTTGCCGAGGCCGGCCAGCTCGAAGGCTATCGCTGCACCATCCATTGGGAAAACCGCGCCGGCTTCGTCGAACGCTTTCCCGACATCAACTGCACGGGCAATGTCTTCGAGATCGATCGCAAGCGCTACACATGCGCCGGCGGCACCACATCGATCGACCTGATGCTGGAGATCGTACGCGGCGATTTCGGCTCCAACCTCGCCAATGGAGTCGCCAACCAGTTCCAGCACGAGCGCATCCGCTCGGCCGGCGACCGCCAGCGTGTCGGGCCGGAGCGCGATCTCACAGGCAAGTCGGAGAAGCTCAGGCGCATCGTCGAACTGATGGCCGACCACCTCGATGAGCCGCTGTCGGCGGTGCAGCTGGCCAAATCCGCCGGCCTGTCGGTGCGCCAGGTCGAGCGCCTGTTCCTGCGCCATCTCAGCGTCACGCCGGGCCGTTATTATATGCGGCTGCGGCTGGAGCGGGCGCGCGAATTGCTGCGCCAGACCAACATGCCGATCCTCGACGTGGCGATCGCCACGGGCTTCACCTCGCATTCCTATTTTGCCCAGAGCTACCGGCTGCAATTCGGCAGGCCGCCCTCGGAAGAGCGCCGCACGACCTACTGAGCGGAGATTTTCGCTTCCGCTCAAAAGTTTGACATTCCGTCCCCTCCCAGCCGCGCCCGGCCTTGTGTCCTGACGCTGCGTCAAATAGCTTCCCGCCCGGATCGGGGCGGATTTGAGGAGATTTCGATGGCGGGATTTGCACGGAGCGTCGCTGCGGCGATCCTCCTTTTGTCGATGACGACGTTCGGCTTTGCCGCAAACAAGGTCATCATCATTCTCGATGCCTCTGGCTCCATGTGGGCGCAGATCGACGGCAAGCCCAAGCTCGAAATCGCCCGTGAATCGCTGAGAACCGTGCTTCAATCGGTTCCCGCCGATGATGAAATCGGGTTCATGGCCTATGGCCATCGCGAAAAAGGCAGCTGCGACGACATCCAGTTGATCGTGCCGCCACAGGCAGGCTCGGCGAGCGCCATCTCGGCCGCCGCCGACAGCCTGAAATTCCTCGGCAAGACACCGCTGACCGCCGCCGTCAAGCAGGCGGCCGAAGCGTTGAAATACACCGAGGACAAGGCGACCGTCGTCCTCATCACCGACGGGCTCGAAACATGCGGCGGCGACCCCTGCGCGCTTGGCAAGGAACTCGAGGCGTCCGGCGTCGATTTCACCGCTGACGTCGTCGGCTTCGGCCTCACCGCCGACGAAGGCAAGCAGATCGCCTGCCTCGCCGACAACACCGGCGGCAAGTACATCCAGGCCTCCGATGAGAAGGCGTTGCAGGAGGCGCTAGTCGAGACGGTGGCGGCACCAGCGCCAGCACCCGCTCCTGCTCCTGAACCGGCTCCCGCCCCGACGCCTGCGCCGGAGCCCGCGAAACCGGAATTCAACTTCCAGCCGACGGTGGTGATGGCCGAAGGTGGCGAGCCGATCACCGACGGCAACGCCTGGGAGATCTACAAGGCGAACTCCGACGGCTCGCGCGGGGATTCCGTGACCACCGAATATAGCGCCTACAAGGGCAATCTCGAGCCCGGCGACTATGTCGTCGTTGCACGCGACGACGAGGCCAAGGTGGAGCAGAAATTCAAGATCGAGGCCGGCCAGGTCTACAAGCCGCTGTTCACCTTGAACGCGGGCACCATGCTCATTCATCCGCGGCCGAGCCAGGGCGCCGACATCAGTAACGAGGCCCATGTCGACTTCACCTATCCCGGCGGTAACACCACCCACTATGGCGACACCAAGATCATCGTGCCGGCGGGTGAGCAGAAGGTCACGGTCCAGATCGGCAGCGGCTCGGTGGTTGAGACCATCCAGCTCGCCGCCGGGCAGACGATCGAAAAGGACGTCATCGTCGGCGTCGGGCACGTCGTGTTCAACGCTTATTATGTCACCGGCGGCGACAAGGCCGACAGTTCCGGCCTCGGCTTCCAGATCGTCAAGGCGAAGAAGAAGATCGACGGTTCACGCGACGATGTCGAGCATTCCTATGGACCGGACAGCAAGTTCTGGCTGCCGCCGGACGACTATGTCGCGCTCACCACGCTTGATCTTGCAACCGTCGAACAGCCGTTCAGCGTCAAGGTCGGCGACAATCAGGACATCAAGGTGCCGCTCGATGCCGGCGTTCTGGCGATGTCGGCCCCTGGCGCCTATTCGATCGAGGTCCTGTCGCCGAAAAAGGACATCCAGGGCAAGCGCAAGGCGCTTGGCCTGAGCTATGGCGATACCTGGCAGCAGACCATTCCGGCGGGCGACTACGTGGTCGTCAGGCACATGTCCGATGACGGCCATGACAAGGAAATGCCGGTGACGATCAAGTCCGGCGAACGGACCGAAATCACCGTCACGCCATGACGGCCATCTGACCGGCAAAAAGGGCGGCCTCGAGCCGCCCTTTTTTCATGGACGGGACGGTTCTGCCGTCAAGCTGTGCCGAAGGCGCTGGCGCCATGGTCGGCACGGCCCACCAATTGCCGGAAGCCTGCGAAAAGCTCGCGGCCGAAACCGAATTCATTGCCGATGAGGTCGGCGTCGGCCGTACGGCGCAGAGCGAAGTCGCCGGCCGGCACCAGCACTTCCAGCGTTCCGGCGTCGGCATCAAGCCGGATGATGTCGCCCTCATGGATCCTGGCGATCGGCCCTTCCTCGACTGCTTCCGGCGTGACATGGATCGCGGCCGGCACCTTGCCGGAGGCACCCGACATGCGCCCGTCGGTGACCAGCGCCACGCGCTGGCCACGGTCCTGCAGGATGCCGAGCACGGTGGTCAGCTTGTGCAGTTCCGGCATGCCGTTGGCCTTCGGCCCCTGGAAGCGGATGACGGCGATGAAGTCGCCGGTCAGCGTTCCCGCCTTGAACGCCTCGTTCAATCCTTGCTGGCTGTCGAAGACCCTGGCCGGCGCCTCAATGATGCGCCGCTCCGGCTTCACCGCCGAGGTCTTGATGACGGCATGGCCGAGATTGCCCGAGAGCACTTTCAGGCCGCCGGTTGCCTGGAACGCCTTGCTGAACGGCGCCAGCACCTTCTCGTCGCCGCTTTCGCGCGGCGAGGCTTCGCGCACCACGCTGCCATCGGCGCCGAGCTTTGCCTCGACCGCATAGGGCCGCAGGCCTTCGCCCCACACCGTCTGCACATCCTCATGCAGGATGCCTTCGTCGAGCAGCTCGCGGATCAGGAAGCCGAGCCCACCCGCGGCGTGGAAATGGTTCACGTCGGCGAGACCATTCGGATAGACCCGCGCCAGCAGCGGCACCGCTTCCGACAGGTCGGAAATGTCCTGCCAGGTGATGGCGATACCGGCCGCCGCCGCCATGGCGATCAGGTGGATGGTGTGATTGGTCGAGCCGCCGGTGGCATGCAGGCCGACGACGCCGTTGACGATCGAGCGCTCGTCGATCATCCGCCCGACCGGCGTATAGGCGTTGCCGAGCGCGGTGATCGCCAGCGCCCGCTTCGTCGCCTCGCGGGTCAAGGCCTCGCGCAGCGGCGTGCCAGGATTGACGAAGGAAGCGCCCGGCGTATGCAGGCCCATGATCTCCATCAGCATCTGGTTGGAATTGGCCGTGCCATAGAAGGTGCAGGTACCCGGCCCGTGGTAGGACTTGGACTCGGCCTCCAGCAGTTCGGGCCGTCCCGCCTTGCCTTCGGCATAGAGCTGGCGGACCTTGGCCTTTTCGTCGTTCGGCAGGCCGGTGGTCATCGGCCCGGCCGGAATGAACACCGCCGGCAGATGGCCGAAGGTCAGTGCGGCGATCACCAGACCCGGCACGATCTTGTCGCAGACGCCCAGATAGACGGCGGCGTCGAACATGTTGTGCGACAGGCCGATCGCCGCGGCCATGGCGATCACATCGCGCGAAAACAGCGACAGCTCCATGCCGGGCTGGCCTTGCGTGACGCCATCGCACATTGCCGGCACGCCGCCGGCCACCTGGGCGATGCCGCCGGCCTCGCGCGCCGCGTCCTTGATCAGCGCCGGAAAGGTCTCGAACGGCTGATGCGCCGACAGCATGTCGTTGTAGGAGGTGATGATACCGAGGTTCGGCACCGTGTCCGCACCCAGCGCCAGCTTTTCCGAGGGGCTGCACACTGCAAAGCCGTGGGCGAGGTTGCCACAGGACAGCACGGCCCGGTTCGCGGTGCGGTTCGACGCTTCGGCGATGCGGCCGAGGTAGCGCTCGCGGCCTGGTCTGGAACGCTGGCGGATGCGTTCGGTGATGGCTTCGATGTCGCGTCTGGCGGTCATGGTGTCGGTCCTTTCAGGCGAGGTCCCGGAACACCCTCCGGCTGTCTGCCGGGACCCTCAGCACGTTCAAATCAGGGCGCCCAGAAAACCTCTACGGGCTTGGGTGCGGCGTCGAGCACGGCGCGGATCGGCTTTCGCGGTCCAGGTGCAACCGCACCGTCGAAGGCGGTGCGCTTGTCCTCGCCTTCGATGTGCAGCGCGATGAAGCCGGCATCGACAATGCGCGCCAGCGACAAGGTCAGCCGCGGCTCGACGGCGCTCGCCGCATGAACCGGCAGCACGATCCTGTCGGACGACGGGTCGAGCAGCTTTGCCAGATCATCGGCATCGGGAAAGAACGAGGCGGTGTGGCCGTCCGGTCCCATGCCGAGCACGACGACATCGAGCGGCCAGGGCAATGACTGCAGCGCTGCGTTGTCGGATGCCGCCGCATCCTCGATGCCGACGGCTTCGTGATAGAGCGGTACGAACCGTGCCGCCTTGGCCGCGTCCTGCAACAGATTGGCGGCCACCAGCCCGGCATTGGAGCGCGGCGAGGAGGCCGGCACGAAACGCTCGTCGACCAGCGTCACAATCACCTTGTCCCAGGCGATGGGTATCACCGAAAGGGCGGCGAAGAATTTGGCCGGGGTGGTGCCGCCGGAGACGGCGAGCAACCCTGTGCCGCGCTCGGCGATTGCCTTGGTCAGGCGCCCTGCGACATGGCCGGCAAGCGAGGCCGCCAGCTCCTGCCGCCCGGCAAAGCCGTTCCAGCTATAGGCGGCGCTGTTCAATTGCTCTCGTGCCATGTCCGCCCGTCACGTTCGATCAGCGCAATGGAGGCCGACGGTCCCCAGGTGCCCGCTGTGTAGCCCTGCGCTTCCTGTCTGGCGCTTTCCCAGGCGTTCTGGATCGGGTCGATCCATTTCCACGCCGCCTCGACTTCGTCGCGACGCATGAACAGGGTCTGGTTGCCACGGATGACATCCATGATCAGCCGTTCGTAGGCGTCCGGCGCGCGGCCGTCGAAGGATTGCGCGAAGCTCATGTCGAGCGAGATCTGGCGCAGCCGCATGCCGCCCGGACCCGGATCCTTGATCATGATGAACTGCTTGACGCCTTCGTCCGGCTGCAGCCGGATGACCAGCTGGTTGGCGAAGATCGGCCCGGCGCTGTCGCCGAAGATCGAATGCGGGATCGGCTTGAACTCGATGACAATTTCCGAAACCCGGGTCGCCAGCCGCTTGCCGGTCCGCAGGTAAAACGGAACGCCCGCCCAGCGCCAGGTGCCTATCTCGGCCTTGATGGCGACGAAGGTCTCGGTGTTGCTGTCGTGGGCAAGCTCCTCGACATAGCCCTTCACAGCGCCGCTGGCCGAGGCGCCGGCGCGGTACTGGCCACGCACAGTGTGCTTCGGCGCCTCGTTGCCGTTGATGCGCTTCAGTGCCCTGAGCACCTTCAGCTTCTCGTCGCGCACCGCGTCGGCGTCCATCGATGAAGGCGCTTCCATGGCAACCAGGCACAACAGCTGCAGTATATGGTTCTGCACCATGTCGCGCAGCGCGCCGGCCTTGTCGTAATAGGTGACCCGGTCTTCCAGCCCCACGGTCTCGGCCACGGTGATCTGCACGTGGTCGATATGGGCGGAATTCCACAGCGGCTCGTACAGCGCGTTGGCAAAGCGCAGCGCCATCAGGTTCTGCACCGTCTCCTTGCCGAGATAATGGTCGATGCGGAAGATCTGGCTCTCGTGGAAATCGTCACCGACCAGGTCGTTGAGTGCTCGCGCCGAGGCGAGATCGCGGCCGATCGGCTTCTCCAGCACGATGCGCGAGTTCGGCGTGATCAGCTTGTGCTCTTTGAGCTTGTGCGAGATATCGCCGAACAGCGCCGGCGCCACCGCCAGGTAGAAAGCGCGGATGCGGTCGCTATCGCCGATCGCCTTCTTCAGCTTGTCGAAGCCGGCGCCCGTCGTCGCGTCGGCCGAGACGTAGGAGAGGCGGGCGAGGAACGTCTTCAGTTCCTTGGCGTCGATATCGGCAGCCTTGACGTGGTCCGAGATCGCCTGTTTGGCGAAGGCCTGGAATTCCTCGTCGGTCATCTTCGAGCGCGACGTGCCGATGATGCGCGTCGGCTCGGAGAACTGATGGTCGCGCTGGCGATAGTAGAGCGACGGCAGAAGCTTGCGTTCCGACAGATCGCCGGTGCCGCCGAAAATGATGAAGTCGAAAGGATCGACGGGGATGATCTGGCTGGTCATGGTCTGTCCGCTCTGACGCCGGTCGCTGTGACGCGGCTGATATAATCTAATCGATTTAAATTTTCCAGTGCCATGGTGTCACATCTGAGTGTTGCGCCTGCCTCTTGACAGCCCGATACCTCGGAGGCTTGTCGACAGGCGCGGCCCCGGAAGCCTTCGCAGTTGCAGCATAGAGCGGGATCGAAGCGAAAGCCAAAGGAGAAATCGGCGATGACCGCACATCTTTCGACCAAGCCGGTTAGAAGTCGTGGCCCGGCTGGAAGTCGTGGCACGGTCAGAAGCCGTGGCTTTGCATGTGCCGCGGGCACTCCGGTCGATCGTCACCAATCATGAGCGGGAAAAGCATGCGTCTGGAAAACAAGGTTGCCGTCATAACCGGTGCGGCGGCGGGCTTTGGCGAGGGCATCGCCAGGCGCTTTGCGCAGGAAGGGGCCAGGGTCGTCGTCGCCGACCTCAACGCCAAGGGCGCGGAGCGTGTCGCCAGCGAAATCGGTGAGGCGGCGATCTGGACCCAGACCGATGTTTCGCTGCGATCCGAATTCGACGAGATGGTCTATGCCGCCAAGAGCGCCTTCGGCCGCATCGACATCATGGTCAACAATGCCGGCTACACCCATCGCAACGGCGACATGCTCAACGTCGACGAGGAGACCTTCGACCTGATCACCGCCGTCAACATGAAGGCGATCTATCACGCCGCACGCGCCGTGGTGCCGATCATGGATCGGCAAGGCGGCGGCGTTATCCTGACCACGGCATCCACCGCCGGTCTGCGGCCGCGGCCCGGCCTCACCTGGTACAATGCCTCGAAGGGCTGGGCGATTACCGCCACCAAGTCGATGGCGGTGGAACTGGCGCCGAAGAACATCCGTGTGAACTGCCTCTGCCCGGTTGCCGGCGAGACCGGCATGCTGGAGAAGTTCATGGGCGCCGACACGCCTGAAATCCGCGAGAAGTTCCGCGCGTCGATCCCGCTCGGCCGGCTTTCGACACCACTCGATATCGCCAACGCCGCACTCTGGTTGGCGTCGGATGAAGCCGCCTTCATCACTGGTGTGGCGCTGGAGGTCGACGGCGGACGCTGCATCTGAAAGCGCCAATGCCCCGAAAATCGGTACCGATTTTCGGAAAGGAACATGGGCAAATCAAAATGCTGCACGGAGGCAGCGTTTCGGCGACGGGTCTATCTCTTGTCTTGACGCAATTCCCTAAGGGAAAGCGCTACGCGCTTTTCCCGGGGAAACCGCTTCACACTTTTCCTGAAATTGCTCGAGGCGTCAGGCGCCGGTCTTGATGTAGGTCTTGTAGATCCAGCCGGTCTTGCCGTTGTAGGTGATCTGGCACCACTTCTTGCAGCTCATCACTTGCACCGAGCTTTTGGCTGGCACCGTGAGGATAGCGGCCGCATTCTTCTTCGGGCCGCTGCGCATGGTCACCGCCCGCAGGATCCGTCCGGTTCCGGCGGCCTCGACTTTGCGTGGCTTCGCCTTGGCCTCGCTGTCGTCGTCTTCAGCCGCTGCGGGCTGCTCTGACGGCACTTGCGGCTGCACCGCCGGGATGGCGGCGGTTTTCGCGTCATCGGGATGGCTACCCGCCGGCGGAGTGGGGGCGGCAACCTTGGCAAGTTCGCTGGCCGCATCGCTATCGGCTGCAGGTTGCGCGAATGCCACCGCGGCTTTGTCCGGTGCCTGTTTAGCCTGGTTCGCCACCTGGCCGGGTGCAGGCGTACCGGCAGCGGATGCGGCCTTCGACTGCGAACCGGTCCAACGCGGATCATTGGCTGGCAGCGCCGGTATGGTGGCTTGCGCGGCCGCCACGGTCGGCAAAATCTTGTCCGACTTGCGCGCCGCCTGCGGCACGGCTGCTGCAGCCACAGTTGCTCCCGCCGGAGCGATTTTCGTCGTTTTCACCGGAATGGTTGGAATGGTCTGCTCGGGGCTCGCCGCCGCTTGCCTGTCATTGGCCGGCAATGCCAGCCACAGCGCCACCGCGGCGACACCAAGCAGTGCGGCGGTGCCGATCGCGGCGATCACCAGATGCGAATTCGAGCGGACCTCCTGCCAGAAGGACGGCCGCATGTCATATCCGAACTGCATGGCAAAGCGCCGACGTTCCGGCGTACCGAAACTGAAGGGCTCTCTCACTCTTGCCACCTCCATAAGCGGGCCGATGTTCTTCCGATCAAATGCCAAGAACCTGGCGCCAGATCTGCATCAGTCCCAAGAATCAAAGCGGGCAAGCCCGCAGAATTCCCCGTTAGTCGCCCACAACCGGCATCTTTATATCGGCGATTGTGGCATCACTACGCCCTCGTTAGGGATTCTGCTCCTTTGGTGGGGATTCTGCAATGTGCCGTTACGGCAACAAATATTACAACAATATTACATAGATGAGAGCGATCCTGTCCGCCCGGAGCACGATCCCGAAAAGTGGCATCCGGTTTTCGCTGGAGATCATGCTCCAACAAAGCAGCTACAGCTTCTAGATCCTGTCCCGCAGCGCGAACCAGTTGAGCGCCAGGAACAGCAGCGGTGCGCGGAAGCGCCGGCCGCCCGGGAACGGCGGAATCTTCAGATCCTCGATCAGCTTCAGCCGGTCGCGGTTGCCGGCGACGGTTTCAGCATAGAGCTTGCCGAAGAAGTTCGACAGCATGACGCCGTGGCCGGAATAGCCGCCGGCCGAGATCACATTGGGCATCACTTCGCGCACGAACGGCTTGCGCGGCACTGTGATGCCGACATAGCCGCCCCAGCCATGCGTGATCTCGACATCCCTGAGTGCCGGATAAAGTTCGACGATCTGACGGCGGATGTGGATGTGGATGTCCTTCGGATCGTTGACGCCATAGACTTCACGTCCGCCGAACAGCAGCCGCCCGTCCTTCGATCTGCGGAAATAGCGCACGACGAAGCGGGAATCGTCGACCGCCTCGCCGCCCGGCAGCACTGTCGAGTCCGCGCCTAGCGGCACCGTTGCGCCGATGAACGAACCGATCGGCATGATGTGCGCGGCACTCACCGGCTCAAGTGTGCCGCCATAGGCGTTGACCGCGATCAGGCATTTCTGCGCTGTCAGCGTGCCTCTCGGTGTCGAAACCTTGACCTTGCCGCCACTGGAAATGATGCCGGTCGATGGCGTCTCCTCGAACAGTTGCGCGCCGGCTTGCGCCGCCACCCGCGCGGTGCCGATCACCAGCTTCATCGGGTGGATGTGGCCGGTGCCGGTGTCGCGCGTGCCGCCAAAATAGGCAGTCGAGCCCAGCCGCTCCACCGTCTCCTTGGCATCCATGAACAAGATATGTGGGTAGGAAAAACGGCTCGCCATGATCTCGGCATGCGCCTTGTAGTCGTCGACATAGCGCGGCTTGTGCGCCACCGAGAGCTGGCCCGGCATATAGTCGATATCGATCTGGTTGGCGGCGGCGAACTCGAGGAGATCCGCCTTAGCCTCTTCGGCAAGGTCGAACAGCGCCTTGGCGCGGGAGAAGCCGTATTCGACTTCCAGGTCCTCGACCCAGGCGCGCTGGCCGGTGCCAAGCTGGCCGCCATTGCGCCCGGAGGCGCCATCGCCGAAGCGGTAGGCTTCAATCAGCACGACATTCGTGCCTGCCTTGGCAAGGTGAGCAGCCGCCGACAGGCCGGTGAAACCGCCGCCGATGATGACGACGTCACATGTCCGGTCGCCATCCAGCGGTGGATATTCCGCCCGTGGGCCGGCGGTGTCCTCATACCAGGAACGGCCGGGAGAAATCGGGGATTGGTAGGGCATGATGGAGGAAAGACTCGGCGATTCAGGAAGAGGAGGTGAAAAGCGAATAGCGAGTAGAGAGTAGGGAAGGTGGCCGATATTTTTCTATTCGCTATTCGCTATTCGCTATTCGCTAAACGTTCAGCAACAGATACTCCCGCTCCCACGGACTGATCACTTCCATGAAGGTCTCGAATTCCGCCCGCTTGATCGCCGCATAGGTCGCGGCGAAGGATTTGCCGAGCAGTGCGCAAAGTTCCTCATCGCCCTCGAACAGGTCGACGGCTTCGAGCAGGCTGCGCGGCAGGTCGATCTCGGCCGCGTTGGCGGTGGTCAGCACGGGAGGCTCGGCCTTGATCTTGTTGGTGATGCCGATCAGCCCGCAGGCAAGCGATGCCGCCAGCGCCAGATAAGGATTGGCATCGGAGGAGGGGATGCGGTTTTCGACGCGCCGCGCCGCGGGATCCGAGCGCGGCACGCGGAAGGCCGTGGTGCGGTTGTCGTAGCCCCATTTGTTGTTGACCGGAGCCGACGCCGCCTGTGTCAACCGGCGGTAGGAATTGACATAGGGCGCGAACATCACCAGCGCGTTCGGCACATGCTTCTGCATGCCGCCGATGAAATGGAAGAAGTCTTCGGTCTCCGAGCCGTCATCTGCCGAAAAGATGTTCTGTCCGGTCTTCTTGTCGATGATCGACTGATGGATATGCATGGCCGAGCCCGGCTGCCCCTGGATGGGCTTGGCCATGAAAGTGGCGTAGATCTCGTGCTTGAGCGCGGCCTCGCGAATGGTGCGCTTGAACATGAACACCTGGTCGGCCAGCTCGATCGGGTCACCGTGGCGCAGGTTGATTTCGAGCTGACCGGCGCCCTCCTCATGGATCAGCGTGTCGATCTCCAGGCCCTGACCCTCGGAGAAATGGTAGATGTCGTCGATCAGTTCGTCGAACTCGTTGACGCCGGCGATCGAATAGCCGGCGCCGCCGCCGATCGCGCGTCCCGAGCGGCCGACGGGTGGCGTCAGCGGATAGTCCGGATCCGGATTCTTGCGCACTAGGTAGAACTCGATCTCGGGCGCCACCACCGGCTTCAGTCCACGCTTGTCGTAGGCGGCAAGCACGCGCTTGAGCACATTGCGCGGCGTGAACTCGACCGAGCGTCCGTCCTGGTGGACGAGGTCGCAGATGACCGCGGCCGTCGGGTCTTCTTCCCAGGGCACCACCGTCAGCGTCGACAGATCCGGCATCAGCTTGAGGTCGCCATCGTCTTCCGGATAGTGGAAGCCGTTGCCATCCTCGGGATAGCCGCCGGAAATCGTCGTCATGAAGACAGCCGACGGCAGTGCCAGCGAGGTGTTGGAGGTGAATTTTTTCGATGGCATCATCTTGCCGCGCGCGACGCCGGCCTGATCGGGTGTGATGCACTCGATGTCCTCGATGCCGCGCCATTCCAGCCAGGCGCTGACTTCCTTCCAGTTCTTGACGCCACGTTGGTTCTTCACGAAGGCAGGCGTACGCACCCGTCCTCCGCGGCTCGACGGACGGACTTCCTTTTTTGCAGGCGGCATCATTCACCAGATTGGGTTGCGGATTGTGGAGTATAGCCGTGCCCCACTGTGGAAGGGAAGGGGAGCCACGTCGGGCACTGGCCGGCACGGTTGAAAATCACGCCAATCGGTTTGATTTCGGCCGCCCAATCCAATCGAGACGTCGAATGCCACACGACAGAAAACTGACGACGATCGGCTTCGATGCCGATGACACGCTCTGGCAGAACGAGCAGTTCTTCCGCATGACGGAGAAGCGCTTTGCCGCCATGCTTGCCGACCATGGCGAAGCCGAGCAGATATCAGCACGATTGCTGGAGGCCGAAAGGCGCAACCTTGCCGTCTATGGCTTCGGCATCAAGGGATTTATGCTGTCGATGATCGAAACGGCGATCGAGGTCACGCAAGGCCGCGTGCCGGCTTCGGTGATATCGGAGATTCTCGATGCCGGCCGCGAGATGCTGAGCCATCCGATCGAGGCCTTGCCGCATGCGCGCGAGACTGTCGAGAAGCTTGCCGGCGCATTCCGCCTTGTGCTGATCACCAAGGGCGACCTCTTCGACCAGGAGCGCAAGCTGGCTGGATCTGGCCTCGGAGATATGTTCGACGCGATCGAGATCGTCAGCGACAAGAGTGCCGCCACCTATGCCCGCCTGTTCAGCCGCCACGGCGATGGTCCGGCAAAAAGCATGATGGTCGGCAATTCGCTGAAGTCGGACGTGGTGCCGGCCATCGAGGCCGGTGGTTGGGGTGTCCACGTGCCGCATGAACTGACCTGGGTGCTGGAGCATGTCGAGGCTCCGGTGACCGAGCCACGCTTCCGTGAGATATCCGATCTCGGACAACTGCCCGGACTGGTTGAAAGCATCGTCAATCCTGACTGATCGCGGAGCTTTCATATTTGCGCAATTCCGGACGGAAATTGCTTAGCGGTTGATCAGGCGATCGATCACCGGCTGCAGCCGTTCGGGTGTGATCGGCTTGGCGACCACCGCGTCTATGACGCTCGACAGGCCCAGGCTCTCCGGCGTGCCATTCTTGGTTGAAAGGAGGATCACCGCCGGGAGCGATTTGCCGGAGGCTCGCCGCAACGCGTCGATGCTGGCCATCAGATTGTCGCAGTCCTTGTTGTCGGCGCCGCCGTCAAGGACAACCGCACCGGGAATGAGGGACCGCAGGATCTTTACCGCCATGTCGGGAGATTCCGAGATTGGCTTGAGCCCGGATCGCTCGACGATCTTCGAAATCACCACGCGATTGATCGGCGATTTGCAGACGACGAGCACTTGCGATGGATCGCGGATCGTCTCTGTGTTCGAGTCGCGGGCAACAAAATTCAGGTGTCTTGGAGTCTCGCCTTCGCGGTTCACTGGGCACACAAGTCGGCCAAGAAGCTCGCCCCTATTTCAATGCAGAGTTGAATCTGGAGCGCAATTGGCGTGAGATCGCCGCCCATGTCAAGTTGAAATAAAAGTCCTCGAAATCATCCCTGGGAACAGTGAATTTCAAGCAACGCTACTGTACTCAACTGTCCACAGGTGGGCTTCATAAAAAGAAAATTCACCTGCGCAGAGACTGCGCAGGTGAAGGGTCGGTTGCGCGAGTTCGATCAGCTGTGGCTCTGCTGCGTGACGATCACTGGGATCAAGAGATCGCCCCAGTTTCCGTCGCCGCCGTGATGCCGTGCCGAGCGCACGAGCTCCACCGAGACGCCGGCCTCGACTGCCTTCATCACCGACTGGTTGAGGCGGTGCAGATCATTGGCCAGCATGCGGATCGTCGCTTGCTGGTCGACGGTCATCGTTGTGGCCTGTTCTTCGGCGCGTTCCTTGACACGGCTTATCGATGCCATTGGTCTTCTCCTTGTGTTCCAAGCCCTGTTGGGCGTTTCCTCTGTGTTGTTCTGTTTACTATTCGGCGGCCGGCTTGAATTGCGCGTGCTCGGTCGACTCATGCATGGCGGTGGTCGACGACTGGCCGCCGGTGATCGCCATCGACACGGCGTCGAAATAGCCGGTGCCGACCTCGCGCTGATGCTTGGTCGCGGTGTAGCCATTGGCCTCCGCCGCGAACTCAGCCTCCTGCAACTCGGAATAGGCCGCCATCTGCCGTGCCTTGTAGCCGCGCGCCAGTTCGAACATGCCGTAGTTGAGCTGGTGGAAGCCGGCGAGCGTGATGAACTGGAACTTGTAGCCCATCGCGCCAAGCTCCCTCTGGAATCTGGCGATCGTCGCGTCGTCGAGGTTCTTCTTCCAGTTGAACGATGGCGAGCAATTGTAGGCGAGCAGCTTGTCGGGGTGATGCTTGCGCACGCCCTCGGCGAATTTCTTGGCCTGCGCCAGGTCCGGCTTGGAAGTCTCGCACCAGATCAGGTCCGCGTGAGGCGCATAGGCGACGGCGCGGGCGATGCAGGGTTCGATGCCGTTCCTGACGTTGTAGAAGCCTTCCACGGTGCGCCCGGCGCCGTAGTCGACGAAAGGCTGGTCGCGTTCGTCGATGTCGGACGTGAGCAGCTTGGCGGCTTCCGCATCGGTGCGCGCGACGACCAGGGTCGGTGTGCCCATCACGTCCGCCGCCAGACGCGCGGCGTTGAGGTTGCGGATGTGCGCCGCGGTCGGGATCAGCACCTTGCCACCGAGATGGCCGCACTTCTTTTCCGACGCCAGTTGATCCTCGTAGTGGACGCCAGCCGCGCCTGCCTCGATGAAGGCCTTCATGATCTCGAAGGCGTTGAGCGGCCCGCCGAAACCGGCTTCCGCATCAGCTACGATCGGCGCGAACCAGGTCTCGACCGAAAGCCCGTTGCCTTCCGAGGTCTCGATCTGGTCGGCGCGCTGCAGCGTACGGTTGATGCGCTTGACCAGTTCGGGCGCCGCGTTGGCCGGATAAAGCGACTGGTCCGGATACATCGCGCCAGCCGTGTTGGCGTCGGCGGCAACCTGCCAGCCCGACAGGTAGATCGCTTTCAGCCCGGCGCGCACCTGCTGCATCGCCTGGTTGCCGGACATGGCGCCGAGCGCGTTGACGAAGTCCTCCTCGTGAATGAGCTTCCACAGCCGGTTGGCGCCCATTTCGGCGAGGCTCTGGCGGATCTGCACCGAACCGCGCAGCCGCTTCACATCCTCCGGAGAATAGGGCCGTTCGATGCCGTCGAAGCGACCTTCAGGCGCCGAGGGGACGAGGTTGTAAAAATCAGTCATTGATCACTCCGAAGGATTGCTGCATCGTGTCCGGGCACCGATCATCTGCGCTCCGGAATATGACTGAATTTACATTGCGGCGCAAAACGAGCCAGAAGAATCAAAGAATTTGGACGAATATAAGGGAAAACCTGTGTTGTGTTTGACAGCCAGCTGCTGTAAAATTGTCATGATTGTAAAAAGCGGGCGCGTTGAGGTCGCTGCGAAAGTGGTGTAAATTCTTGTCAAGGACAGTTGATGGCTGACCAGAAGATCTTTGCCGGGCCGCGCATTCGCCGTATCCGCAACGCCAAGGGCCTGACGCAGACTGCGATGGCCGAGGGGCTCGGTATCTCGCCGTCCTATCTCAACCTGATCGAGCGCAACCAGCGGCCGCTGACGGTGCAATTGATCCTCAAGCTGGCGTCCGTCTACAAGGTCGATCCGCACGAACTGCAGGGCGAGGCAAGGGGGTCCGTCGCTGCCTTGAAGGAAGTGTTCACCGATCCGCTGCTGGTCGGCGAGTTGCCGGGAGATCAGGAGTTGATCGAGCTTGCCGAGGCGGCGCCCAACGCGTCGGCGGCGGTGATAAAACTGTTCCGCGCCTATCGCGAGCAGGCCGAGCGCCTGTCCGACCTCAACGAGCTCCTGGCGCGCGAAGGTCGGGCGACCGCACTTTCCGGCGCTCGCTTGCCGATAGACGAGGTGCACGAGATTTTCGAGCGCCGGCCCAACCATTTCGCGGCACTCGAGGAAGAGGCCGCGGCGTTCACCTCGGTGCTTGATCCCGGCGACGATCTGTTCGGCGCGTTGAAGGCCTGGCTGAAGCGCGAATACGGCATCGTGGTCAAGGTGCTGCCGGTCGCCACCATGCCGAACTGGCGCCGCCGTTATGATCGCCACTCGCAGCGCCTGTTCCTGTCCGAACGGCTGTCGCCGTTCGACCAACTGCGCGAAGTGGCGATGGAGGCCTGCCTGATCCGCATGACGGTCGCGGTCGCCGGCGAGATCCAGGCGCTCAAATTGACCACCGACGAGGCCCGCCGTCTCGCCCGTTTCGAACTCGGCCGCTATGCGGCGCATGCGCTGATGATGCCCTACCAGGCCTTTCATGCGGCTGCCGTTCGCGCCCGCTATGATATCGACGTTCTGCGTTCGCGCTTCGGCGTCTCCTTCGAACAGGCGGCGAACCGGCTGACCATGCTGCAGCGGCAGGGCGTCCAGGGCGTGCCGTTCTTCATGCTGGAGGTCGACAATGCCGGCAACCGCTTCCGCAAGGCCGGCAGCCAGGGCTTTCCGCAAAGCCGCTTCGGCGGCGGCTGTCCCAAGCTGCCCGTGCATGTCGCTTTCACCCAGCCCGGCCAGATCTTCGTCGAGGCGGTGGAAATGCCCGACGGCGCCGAGTTCCTGTGCATTGCCCGCACGCTGGAAGGTCCGCAAGGCGCCTTCTCCGAGCGTCCGCGTCGCACGGCGCTGCTGCTTGGCTGCGACATCGGCTTTCGCGATGACATCGTCTATGGCGCGGCACTTCCCGGTGCGGCAGCCGCCACGAAGGCGGGCAGCGTCACGGCGACGCCGGTCGGGCCCGCCTGCCGGCTTTGCGAACGCGTCGGCTGTCTGGCGCGTGCCGAGCCGCCGGTGACGCGTCCGCTCGGCCTCGACGAGATGGTGACCGGCCTGAGTGCCTTCGACTTTCAGTGACGCCCGGGCCCGGTGACGCCGGCCTGGTGCCACAATTGTCGTCGGTCTCTGGCTCACCCCCGGCCTTCGCCTTTGCGTTACGCGAACGGAGTATCTTTTTGTCGTCCCTTGCGCATCGTCCCGTCCACAAAAGCCCGACAGTCGCGCCCATGACCGACACAGCACCATCACCGAGCGTTGTTTTGTCGACCGTCTCGCCGCGCGAGGAACGCGTCGGCATGCTTTTGGTGTTCCTGTCGGCGCTGATGTGGAGTTTCGGTGGCACCATCGCCCGCTTCATCGCCGTCGGCGACAGCTGGACGGTTATTTTCTGGCGCTCGGTCTGGGCAGCGGCCTTCCTGATCTGCTTCATGGTCTGGCGCGACGGCTGGCGCGGCACGCTGAAATTGTTCCGCGACATGGGTCTGCCCGGCCTGGCCGTCGGGCTCTGCTTCGCCACGGCATCGACCGCCTTCGTCGTCGCACTTGCCTACACAACCGTCGCCAACATCCTGCTGATGCAGGCCGGCGTGCCGCTTCTGGCGGCGCTGTTTGCCTGGGCGTTGTTTCGCGAGAGGGTGAGTGTCGCGACCTGGCTGGCGATCGCCGCCGTCATTACCGGTGTCGCCATCATGGTGTCGGAATCGCTTAATGGCGCCGTCTCGCCGATAGGCGACGGGCTGGCGCTCTTGATTGCTGTCATGTTCTCGATCGCCACCGTCATCACCCGGCGGTTTTCCAGCGTTCGCATGACGCCGGCGACCTGCCTCGGCACCGTGCTTGCGGCGGGCTTTGCCGCCTCGCAGGCATCGACATTCGCCGTGTCGGCCAGTGACATGGGCTTTCTGTTTGCCTTCGGCGTGGTCAATCTCGGTCTTGGCCTGGCCTTCTTTGCCACCGGGGCGCGGCTGATCCCGGCGGCCGTCGCCGCATTGCTCGGCACGTTCGAGCCGATCCTCGGCCCGATATGGGTCTGGCTCGTCCATTCCGAAGTACCGTCGGAGCGCACCATCATCGGCGGCGGGGTGGTGGTGACGGCGCTGCTCGTCCATATCGGGCTCGAATTCAAGCGCCAGGCACGACCCGAGCGTGCAGGGGTCACAGGGGTGCCATCGCCTAATTGATGCGGCGTGCAAGCTTTGCCATTGACAAATTCGCTGCCGCGCGGGCAGGCTGAGACTACGCAACAACAAGACAGGCGTATCTTGCCAAGTCTCCCTGCCGGTCAGATCGAGACCGGACCACATCGTCGTATCTCTGCCCCCGCCACGGCGAAAGCCTTTGACGGTATCCGCACGCCTCCCAGGCAGCGACAGGGACACAAAGCCACCACCTGCCGCTTATCGAACCGCCTGCATGGTGTCAGCGGTTCGCGCTTGTTGCTTCCTGGAAAGCTCAATAGTCTGAAACAAATGCCCGGCCGCGCCGATACCGCGACGAGTCGGCGAAGGAACACTCATCAAAGGAGAATAGCATGATCCGCAAAGCGCTCTGGCTTTCGGCGACATCGGTATTTCTGACGCTCTTCACTGTCGGCGGCCATGCCGAAGACCGTGTCGTCAATGTCTTCAACTGGTCGGATTATATCGATAGCTCCGTCATCGAGGACTTCACCAAGCAGACCGGCATCAAGGTCGTCTACGACACATTCGATTCCAACGAAATCCTGGAAACCAAGCTGCTTGCGGGCGGCAGCGGCTATGACGTCGTCGTGCCCAGCGGCAATTTCCTTGCCCGCCAGATCCAGGCCGGCGTCTTCCAGAAACTCGACAAGTCGAAGCTGCCGAACATCTCCAACATGTGGGACGTCATTTCGGAGCGCACCGCCAAGTACGATCCCGGCAACGAATATTCGGTCAACTACATGTGGGGCACCGTCGGCATCGGCTATAACGTCAAAAAAGTGCAGGCCGCGCTCGGCACCGACAAGATCGACAGCTGGGATGTGTTCTTCAACCCCGACAGTCTCGCCAAGCTGAAGGATTGCGGCGTCTATGTGCTGGATTCGCCGGCCGACATCATTCCGGCGGCGCTGAAATATGTCGGCCTCGACCCCAACAGCACCTCGCCCGACGACATTGCCAAGGCCGAGGAAGCTCTGATGAAGGTCCGCCCCTTCATCAGGAAATTCCACTCGTCCGAATATATTAACGCCTTGGCCAACGGCGACATCTGCCTGGCTATCGGCTTCTCCGGGGACGTCTTCCAGGCCCGCAACCGCGCCCAGGAGGCCAAGCAGGGTGTCGAGATCGGCTATTCCGTGCCGAAGGAAGGCGCCCAGATATGGTTCGACCAGATGGCGATCCCCGCTGATGCGCCGCATGTCGCCGAGGCGCATGAATTCATCAACTACATGATGAAGCCGGAAGTCATCGCCAAGTCTTCAAACTTCGTGCTCTACGCCAACGGCAACAAGGCTTCGCAGCAGTTCGTCGACAAGGCGATCCTGGACGATCCGTCAATCTACCCGGACGAAGCGACGGTGCAGAAGCTCTATACGGTCCAGCCGTACGATCCCAAGGCCCAGCGCGTCATCACGCGCACCTGGACCAAGATCGTCACCGGCCAATGAGCATCTGAAGCGACCTCGGCGGACAATTGCCGGGGTCGCGTTTTTTGGGGCACGAAGCAAGAAGCAGAACGGAGTGGGGATATGAAATCGCTTGGCAGCATCCGCAGGGATTTCGCGCCATGGAACGACCCGAACGCCAAGCCATACATCCAGTTCGACAACGTCACCAAGAAGTTCCGTGACTTCACCGCCGTCAACAATCTGTCGCTGACCATTTTCGAGCGCGAGTTCTTCGCCCTGCTCGGCGCCTCGGGTTGCGGAAAGTCGACGCTGCTGCGGATGCTTGCCGGTTTCGAGGAGCCGACAGCCGGCCGCATCCTGCTCGACGGCCAGGACCTGCGCGGCATTCCGCCCTATCGCCGGCCGGTCAACATGATGTTCCAGTCCTATGCGCTGTTCCCGCATATGACGGTCGAGAACAACATCGCCTTCGGCCTCAAGCAGGACGGCATGCCGAAGCCCGAGATCGCGTCACGCGTGGCCGAGATGCTGAAGCTGGTCAAGCTCGAACAGTTCGCCAAGCGCAAGCCGCATCAATTGTCCGGTGGCCAGCGCCAGCGCGTCGCGCTTGCACGCTCGGTCGCCAAGCGGCCGAAGGTGCTGTTGCTCGACGAGCCGCTCGGCGCGCTGGACAAGAAGCTGCGCGAGGAAACGCAGTTCGAATTGATGGACCTGCAGCAGAATCTCGGCCTGACCTTCGTCGTCGTCACCCACGACCAGGAAGAAGCGATGACCATGGCCGACCGCATCGCCATTATCGACAAGGGCGAGGTGATGCAGGTGGCGACGCCGGCCGAAGTCTATGAAGCGCCGACATCGCGCTTCGTCGCCCATTTCGTCGGCAATGTGAACATGTTCGAGGGCAAGGTCGCCGAGCGGACCGCAAGCACGACACGCATCACGGGTTCAAGCGGAGCCCAGATCGTCGTCGACAATGCCGCCAATACGGCTGCGGGCGCCGATATCGTGTTCGCCATCAGGCCGGAGAAGATCAAGATTTCGTCTAAGAAGCCGGCCGATGCGGTGAATGCACTTGAAGGCGAAGTCTACGACATCGCCTATCTCGGCGACATGACCGTTTTTCACGTCAGGCTGGATGACGGGCAGATGGTGCGCGCCAGCACCATGAATGCGGCCCGCATCACCGAGGATCCGCTGAGCTGGAACGACCGCGCCTGGGTTTCTTTCCGGCCCGACGCCGGCGTCGTGCTGACGCGGTAGGGGGCGGTCATGTCGAACGCCGCCGCCACCGCCGCATCAGCCCCGGCAACCAATGCCGACAAGTCCATCCTGGCCAGGCTGGGAGCGGCTTTCGTCGGCCGCTTGGTCATCATCGTCCCCTATGTCTGGCTGCTTTTTTTCTTCCTCGTTCCCTTCATCATCGTCTTCAAGATTTCGCTGTCGCAGACGGCGATCGCCATGCCACCCTACACGCCGGTGCTCGACTTCAAGGACGGTATCTCCGGGTTCTTCGCCGGCTTTGGCGCGCTCAGCTTCGACAATTACGCCTGGCTGACGCAGGATGCCCTCTACTTCAACGCCTACGTGACAAGCGTCATCATCGCCGCGATCTCGACCGTCCTGACGCTGATCGTCGGCTACCCGATCGCCTATGGCATGGCGCGCGCGCCGGCAACGATCCGTCCGACACTGCTGATGCTGGTGATCCTGCCGTTCTGGACTTCGTTCCTGATCCGCGTCTATGCCTGGATCGGCATCCTCAAGCCGGAGGGGCTGCTCAACCAGATGCTGCTTGCCACAGGCATCATCAGCCAGCCCTTGATCATTCTCAACACCTATACGGCGATCTTCATCGGTATCGTCTATTCCTACCTGCCGTTCATGGTGCTGCCGCTCTATTCGTCGCTGGAAAAGATGGATTATTCGCTGATCGAGGCCGCCAAGGATCTTGGCTGCCCGCCGACCAGCGCGTTCTGGAAGATCACCTTTCCGCTGTCGCTGCCGGGCGTCATCGCCGGCTGTCTGCTGGTGTTCATCCCCGCCGTTGGCGAGTTCGTCATTCCCGATTTGCTCGGTGGATCGCAGACGCTGATGATCGGCAAGACGCTGTGGAACGAGTTCTTCGCCAATCGTGACTGGCCGGTCTCGTCGGCCGTGGCCGTCATCCTTCTGCTGCTTTTGACCGTGCCGATCATGTTCTTCCAGCAGGCCCAGGCGCGCGCCCAGGAGCAGGACAAATGAACACCACCTGGAGCCGATTCAACGTCACCTCGATCGTGCTGGGCTTTGCCTTCCTGTACCTGCCGATCGTCCTGCTCATCGTCTTCTCCTTCAACGAGTCGAAACTGGTTACCGTCTGGGGCGGTTTCTCGACCAAATGGTACGTTTCGCTGTTCCACAACCAGGGCCTGATGGACGCCACCTGGGTCACGGCCCGCGTCGGCGTCATTTCGGCCACGGTGGCGACCGTGCTCGGCACGCTGGCGGCGCTCACCTTGACCCGCTACACGCGGTTCAGGGGCAGGTTGCTGTTTTCAGGCATGGTCTTTGCGCCGCTGGTCATGCCGGAAGTCATCACCGGCCTGTCGCTGTTGCTGCTGTTTGTCGCCGTCGGTCTCGACCGCGGTTTCCTGACCGTCACGCTCGCCCACATCACGCTCACCATGTGCTTCGTCGCCGTTGTTGTGCAGTCGCGCCTGGTCAGCTTCGACCGCTCGCTGGAAGAAGCTGCGATGGATCTTGGCGCAACGCCGGTGAAGACCTTCTTCCAGATCACGCTGCCGGTCATCATGCCGGCGATCGTGTCCGGCTGGATGCTGGCCTTTACGCTTTCGCTCGACGATCTGGTCATCGCCAGCTTCACCTCCGGGCCTGGAGCAACAACGCTGCCAATGAAGATCTACAGCCAGGTGCGTCTCGGCGTGACGCCGGAGATCAACGCCGCTTGCACTATCCTGATCGCCGTTGTCGCGGTCGGCGTAATCATCGCCTCGGTCGCCAACAAGCGGCGTGAGGTGCAGCGCCAACTCGACGAGCGGGCCGCACAACGCGGCTGAGGCAATTCCGGGAAAAGCACGCAGCGTTTTCCATAGGGAATTGCTTCAAGACAAACCGGCGGTAAGGCCTATTCCCCAGAAACGCCGCGGCTGATCGGGGAAATGAACGGCGTGCTCCACGTTCCTCCGACGAAGAAGGATGACTGGTTGGGGCCTTGCTGGGCGTTGGCCTGCGTTGCCGCCTGGTCCGGCTGAATGATACCGCCGGACAAGGCCAGTCCTCGTCCGGTGTAGGACGCGATCCCGGACAGCCAGAGCTTGTACTTCGCCGAATTGGCTTCGGCCTTGTCGATCCGCGCCACGCCCTTCGTGATGCTGGCCTTGATCTCGGCACCGTCGATCGGCAATGTTCCGTCGGAGACGTCGTCGAGCGCGAAGAAGCCGCCTTGTTCGGTATGCTTGAGGAAGGCGGGCAGGTTGAGCTTGCTCAACACACCCGGTCCGAACGTCGCGGAGACCGAGCCGTCGGCATTGTCGAAGATGGAGTCCCAGGTTCTGCCTGGTCCCTTGAGGATCACCGAGACCGTTCCGGTGGCGACCGGCACCAGCCGGGTCATCCCAGCCGCCGTGCCGAAGGCGCCGCCATCGATGTCGGACGCCAGCAGCTTAATCTCGACCTGCGAGCCTTCCGGCTTGCGGTCGAAGCGAAGGCTGCTCTGGATGTTGCCGCCAAAGGCCGAGGCATCGGAGATATCGAAGACGGAAAGACCATCCTTGACCTGGGCGGTGGCGGCGACGTCGGCGAGTTGGATAGGCCCTGCCGTGGCGTGCGCTGCCGACAGCCTGAGATCGAGGTTGATCTTGTCGGCGAAACTTGTGTCGATGTCGCCGGGTTCCGCCCCTCCGGTCGGCGCCAGCGGCGTGAAGGCCGAGAGAAACGATCTGAGGTCGAGCGTGTCGAAGGCGAGTGTGCCGGAGATCACCGGTTGCGCCTCGCCCAGCGAGAGATCCAGCGCGCCCATTCCCGGATTGTTGTCCAGCGCGATCGCGGTGTTGTCGAATTTGACTCGCCCTGCCGTCGCCGTGATCTTGCTCGAAATGCTGACCGAGCCGATCGCAGCACTCGGCGCAATGCCGGCCTGCGACCACTCCAGGACACGCCGCAGCGAAGGTGCCGAGAATTTCGCCTGGCCGTCGAAGTAAGCGTTTTCGGACATGCTGGCCGTGCCGTCGAACGAGAAGGTCGCGGGCGCCGCCTTGAAGGACAGCGTGAGGGGTGCCGTACCGCCGGCAAACAGCACAAGCGGCTTCGGCGAGGCGACGTCCAGCGCGACGCTTTCGCCGCGCCAGATCCCGGTTGCCGACAGCGTCGCATTGCTGTTCATCGCCGCCCAATTCGCCTGGCCGGACAGGCTGCTCAGGATCTCGACATCCTTGCCGCCGATGGACGCCACCATGCGGCCGTCGCGGAACTCCACCGTACCGAACGTGTCGGCCGGCAGCTTGTCGAGGTCGGGCTTGGCGGGGTCGGCATTGACCACGCCGCGCGCCGTGTCGATGGAACGCGTGATGCGCCCGCCGGTCGGGACGGCGGGCAGGAAAAAGCCGGCCGGTGTTCGCTCAACCCGGATCGTCGGCCGCACCAGCCGCGCCGTCGAAAACTCCACGTCGCCGCGCAAGGCCGCCATGGCGGAAAGGTCAACCTCGACCCGCTCGGCCTCGACCACCGGCGGTGCCTCGGTGTCGGTCCATTGCGAAAGCGTCACATCGGTCAGGATCGCGCGGAATTTCGGCCAGACCTCGATGCGCGGCGAGCCGTCGATGGCGACCCGGAAGCCGCTCCACGCACTCATTTCCCAGGCAATGCGGTCACGTACGATTCGGGTGGAGGCGATCAGCGGCAGGGCGGCAACGACCAGCGCGATGACGAGCACGGCAGCGCCGATCGCCCATATTCCGCGCCGGATCAAAGTTGATGGCATATCGCCCCGTATGTTTCCATTCCGACAAAAATCGCCTGACGGGTGTAACCCCAGTCGTCACTACGACTTAGGGCTGAGGCATTTCAAGTCTTTATGGCCCGGCGATGGCATTTGCGCACATCTGGTCTCACTGACCGAACAAAATCTTGCCCTGCTGCGCTGCGATATGCATAAGCGGTGGCGACCGTGGAGGAACGATCATGGCTGCCGAAGTACCGCTCTGGACCCCGACGCAAGACCAGATTGATGCAGCACCCTTGACCGCTTTCACAAAGGCTGCGGCAGTGAAAGCCGGCGTAGCGTTTTCTTCGTATTCGGAGCTCCACCGCTGGTCGGTCGAGGATCGCGAAGGGTTCTGGAACCTGGTCTGGGACTTCGGCGGTATCGTCGGCGACAAGGGGACCAATGGGGGCGAGCGCGTGCTCGTCGACGGTGACAGGATGCCTGGTGCCTCGTTCTTCCCCGACGCGACGCTGAATTTCGCCGAGAATCTGCTGAAGAAGACCGGCGCTGGTGAGGCAATCGTGTTTCGCGGCGAAGACAAGGTCGAGCGCCGACTGTCGTGGAACGAGTTGCAGGCGCTGACGTCCCAGCTGCAGCAGCTTTTCCTGTCGCTCAAGGTGAAGAAGGGCGATCGCATCGCGGCGATGATGCCCAACATGCCGGAGACCGTCGCCGCCATGCTGGCTGCCGCCTCGATCGGCGCCGTCTGGTCGTCCTGCTCTCCCGATTTCGGCGAGCAGGGCGTGCTCGACCGCTTTGGCCAGATCGAGCCGGTGGTCTTCATCGCGCCCGATGGCTACTGGTACAATGGCAAGGCGATCGAGGTCGCCGACAAGATCGCCGCGGTCGCGGCCAAGCTTGGCACGGTGCGCAAGGTTCTGGTCGTCGACTATCTCGGCACCTCGAGCGATGTCGCTGATGTCATCGACAAGGCCGTGGCGCTGGAAGAGGCGCTTTCGCCCTTCGCCATCAAGCCCGTCACCTTCGAGCGGCTGCCGTTCGCGCATCCGCTCTACATCCTGTTCTCGTCGGGAACGACCGGCATTCCCAAATGCATCGTCCATTCGGCCGGCGGCACGCTGATCCAGCATGTCAAGGAACATCGGCTGCATGCCGGTCTCACCGACGGCGACCGCTTCTTCTACTTCACCACCTGCGGCTGGATGATGTGGAACTGGCTGGTGTCGGGGCTCGCCTCGGGCGCGACGCTGCTGCTCTATGACGGCTCTCCGTTCTACCCAGACGGCAATGTGCTGTTCGACTTCGCCGATGCCGAGAAGATGACCTTTTTCGGCACCTCGGCCAAGTTCATCGATTCCGTGCGCAAGGCCGGTCTCAAGCCGATCCGCACGCATGATCTTTCGAGCGTGCGGGCGATTTCTTCCACCGGGTCGCCGCTGTCACCGGAGGATTTCCGCTTCGTCTATGACGGCATCAAGAAAGACGTGCACCTGGCGTCGGTCTCCGGCGGCACCGACATCGTCTCCTGCTTCGTGCTCGGCGTGCCGACACAGCCCGTGTGGACCGGCGAGATCCAGGGACCTGGCCTTGGCCTTGCCGTCGATGTCTGGGACGACGACGGCAAACAGATCCGCCAGGAGAAGGGCGAGCTGGTCTGCACCAGGGCGTTTCCATCGATGCCGATCGGCTTCTGGAACGATCCCGAGGGCAAGAAATACCAGGCAGCCTATTTCGAGCGTTTCGACAATGTCTGGTGCCATGGCGATTTCGCCGAATGGACCGTGCATGGCGGCATGATCATCCATGGCCGCTCCGACGCCACGCTCAATCCGGGCGGCGTGCGTATCGGCACGGCGGAGATCTACAACCAGGTCGAACAGATGCCCGAGATTCTGGAAGCTCTGTGCATCGGCCAGGATTTCGACAACGACGTGCGCGTTGTGCTGTTCGTGCGGCTCGCGGCCGGCGTCAAACTGGATGACGATCTGGAAAAGCGCATCCGCTCCAAGATCCGCAGTGGGGCAAGCCCGCGTCACGTGCCAGCCAAGATCGTCGCTGTCACCGACATCCCACGCACCAAGTCAGGCAAGATCACTGAGCTCGCCGTGCGCGACGTGGTGCATGGCCGCGCCATCAAGAACAAGGAGGCGCTCGCCAACCCCGAGGCGCTGGAGCTGTTCAGGAACCTGCCGCAGCTGGCCGAGTGACCGGGCAGGCATGGTTAACCAAATATGTCGCGAGAATTTACCTAGATTTCATGAGTGGTACACATTCGTAAATTTTCGGCGGCGCCGGTAAGGAGTTGTTAAGGCCCGGCGTCGATAGTCGCACGTAACTTGAGGGAGAAATCCCGTTCCTCTGCCCCCGGAGGATCTGAATTCGCTCAAGCCCCGTTGTGACAGCAATCCCATCTCTTAAGGCGTCCTCTTGGGCGCCTTTTCTTTTGCTGCTGCATGCCGCCCAAAAGTGGTCCCGGTTTTGGGCGGCATGCACAAGGATAAAGACCGAAAGCGCATCGCCTGAATCTGATCGGACGCGCTGCGCTGTAGGTCGGTCTGTTTTC
Organism: Mesorhizobium waitakense; assembly: GCF_056431085.1. Classification (NCBI taxonomy): domain Bacteria; kingdom Pseudomonadati; phylum Pseudomonadota; class Alphaproteobacteria; order Hyphomicrobiales; family Phyllobacteriaceae; genus Mesorhizobium; species Mesorhizobium waitakense. The sequence continues at coordinate 32,545 of NZ_JBWKME010000141.1, forward strand.
CGGAATTGCTTATTCGGCGAGCACGCGGGTCGACGGAAACGCGACCTCGACCAGGGTGCCTTCACCCGGTGTCGAGTTGATGGTGAACCGGGCGCGGTTGGCTTCCACCATCGCCTTGGTCAGCGGGAGTCCAAGCCCCGTGCCGTCGCCACGTCCGCGCTTCAACGCGTTGATCTGCTTGAACGGCTTCAGTGCCTGCTCGATCTCGGCGTGGCTCATGCCAATGCCGGTGTCGCGCACCCGCATGACGACGTCGCCCGATGTCTCATAGGCGGTGGAGACGATCACCTGGCCGCCGGCCTGGGTGTAGCGAATGGCATTCGACAGGATGTTGAGCGCGATCTGGCGCACGCTGCGCAGGTCGGCCACCACTTCCGGCAGCCGCGACGCGAAGCTGGAGCGGATAATGACGCGCTCGCGGTTGGCCTGCGGCTGCATCATCGCCACCGTCTCGGCCAGCGTGTCGTTGAGCGACACCGCCTCGTAGGCCATCTCCTGCTGGCCGGCCTCGATCTTCGAGATGTCGAGCAGGTCGTTGACGAGGTCGAGCACATGGTTGCCGGAGCGATTGATGTCGCGCAGATAGTCGCGGTAGCGGTCATTGGCGACCGGTCCGAACTTCTCGTCGACCATCAGTTCGGAAAAGCCGATGATCGCGTTGAGCGGCGTGCGGATCTCGTGGCTGATGCGGGCGAGGAAATCGGTCTTTTGCGAGGACGCACGCTCGGCCACCGCGCGTGCCTGGGTCAGGTCCTCTTCGGCCCGTTTCCACTGCGTGATGTCACGCACGACGGCACAGAAGCCGCTGTCGTTGGGCAGCCGGCCGATGGTCATGAACAGCGGGATGAAGCGGCCCTGCGCCTCGCGCCCGATCACCTCGCGGCCGTCATTCATGACGCTCGCCACGCCGGGCTCCGACAGTCCGTTGAGATAATCGCGCGCCGCACGCTGGCTTTCTATCGCAAACAGCGAGGCGAAGGGCTTGCCGGTCACTTCGTCGCTGTCGAAACCGAACAGCGCTTCGGCCGGCCGGCTGATCGAGCGGATGGTGCCGTCACGGCCGATCAGCACGACGCCGTCGGTGGCGGTGTCGATGATGGTGCGCATCTCGGCGATGCGCGCCTTGAGCTCAGGAATGTCGGGCTGCGTCTGCTCGTCGCCAACCACATGCAGGGGCGCCTGCGCGTCATCCTCGCCGGTGCGGCGCACGACCAGCATCAATGCCTTGCCGTCACGCCAGGGGACCGAGCGCAAGATGGCCTCGATCGGGAATTCCTGCCGATCGCGCGTCTTCAGCCGCAAGGCGCGATCGGTGCCGTCCGAGGTGCCATCGTGGGCGTAGGGGTCGGCAAACAGCGCGCCGAGGCCTCCGGCGTCCGCCAGGTCGTCGAGCGCCTCATAGCCGGTCAGGTCGAGGAATTCCTCGTTCGCATAGTGCAACTGGTCGCCGGAATGGATGAGCAGCGGCACGGGCAGTTTGCTCAGAAGCGAGGTATCGGGAGCCTTGTGCTCATCTCCGGCTGAAAAGGCCGACGGTACGAACCCTTCAACCTTGAGCGGCGGCACTTTAAGGCGTGGGGGCGCGATACGAGCCTTGGTGGCGTCGCTTGCGCCGGCGCTTTCCGCGACGGACGCAACCGCTTGCTGGTCAGGGGCCGCGGCTTCCTGGTCGGGCTGCGCCCAATCTTCACTATCCTCGGCATCGCGAAAATCCGCCGATGTCATGCTGTCGTCGTCGACGGCGTCATGTGTCGCATCCGCGGCAACAGGCTCTTCACCGGTGGCGACGGGCTCGGTCACCTCTGGTTGCGCCGCCGCCGGTTCGGAAACCGGGGCTTCGTCACTGCCCTCCGCGACAGGACCGCGTTCATCATCACGGTCGGCATAGTCGAGCAACGAGCCCGGCAGGGTGTCGGAGGGTGCCTTATGACCCGCCTCGTCCGGGTGACCGCCGTCAAGCCGCGCCAGAGCCTCTTCGTCCTCGGCATCGACATCCGCCTCGGATGGCTCGACCGGCGTCGCCTCTGGCTCCACCGCTGGGATTTCGCCGGCAAGCGTCGGCTCTTCGTGCGAGGCCACATCACGTGTTGACGGAATCTCGCCAACTGCCGGCGCTTTCGTCTCCGCCGTCGGCACGTCCGCGGCAGGCTCGGCAGGTGTCTCAGCTGCCCGTTCCCTGGGATTGTCGAGGCTGGGCTTCTCGGCCTCCGGCGGCTCGACCGGCGAACTGTCTTTCTTCAACCGCTCGCCGATCTCGCGGAACGCGCTTCGCTCCAGCGTCGACAGGCCCTTATCGTTGGCTGGCTGGCGATGTTCGGCCAGCCGGATCACCTTGTCGGCAAAGCGCCGCTCCGGTTTCGGCACGATGGTCAGCGCCGGCACCTCGCCCTTGAACGGGTCCGATGCCTTCGGCTCCTCGGCCTTCGGCTCCTGGGCCTTCGGCGCTTCAGCCTTCGGCAGTTCAGGCGCGGGTTCGACGGCTTGCGGCTCCGGCGTCGCCGGGGCTTTGCCGTTGGGCACCAGCGCCATGCCGATGGCTTCCGGATCGACGACCGCGTCGCTGGCCCGGGCAACACCGAAGCCACGGAAGCCTTCAAAAGCACGGCTGCGGCCATAGACAGGCAGCGCCGCCAGGTCGACAGGGATCTTCAGATCGGATCCGGCGACCGGCCACAGCACGGAGCGGCCGGACCAGGTATCGCGCCGTTCCAGCAAGCCGGCGATCTCGCCGGAGGGATCGAGGCCGAAAGTGGCCGCCACATCCCTGAAGCGCCGCCCGATCACATCGGCGGCCGGCTTGCCGACAATGTCGGCGAATTCCGGAGACAGTGTGCTGAACTTGCCTTCGGCATCGGTGCGCCAGACGAAGCGCAGTGGCGCTGCCGTGGGGTCGATCGACCGCGCGACCTTGGTATCGCGCTGCGTCGGGTTTTCCGTCGCACCCTCCGCGACAGCGGCAGGGGGCTCAACCGGGTCGGCTGCAGCGGCCCGGTCGGCCTGTTGCCTGTCGTCTTCACCGGCATTGAAGTACCAGTGATCGTGCTGCGCTGGCGTAGCGCCGGCAGTCCCCGGGTCGTTATCCGCCGCCTCCGCAGTCTGCCCCGCTGGATCGGCATTCTCAGGCGCTGCCGGCATCGGGATAATCTCGGCGGCTTCCGGAACGCTCGGTTCGTCCACCGCCGGGTGTTCGATGTCGATTTCCGGTCTGTTGTCCTGGTCCGGTTCCGACTTGGCAACCGCGCTTTCCGCCGCCGCGCTTTTGACCTGGGCTGGCGGTTGCGCGTCCGCGACGCTGTCGTCGGCAGCGGACGTGTCGTCGAGTTGGTCCTCGTCGATCACCACCAGCAGATGCCGTTCCTCGGTCAATTTCGCCAGCCCTGCCGGATAGGAGGTCGCGCCGCCGGGAACGAGGCGCTTGACGATGCGGTCGCTCTCATCCGCGACGTCGGCAACCAGCGCCGCCAGCGTCTCCGGCAAGATGCCGAGTGCCGCAAATCCTTCCGATGCCGCCTCGACGTTGCCCCTGGCATCGACAAAGGCGATGAAATGACCGTCTTCGGTAAGGCCGCCGATGGCGCGAGCGGCGATTTCGCCGGCGCTGCGCGAGCCCGTCTGCGCCGCCGGCACGGTCAGCATGATCGCCTTTTCGGCGTCCGGCATGGTCACGGCACTGGCCAGGAAGCCGACGGCACGGCTGGTCATGCCAGTTGCCAGCCGCACCGTGATGGCGCGGTCGCCGCCGATCTCGGGAAATCCGCTGGTCGCCATGATCTGGCGTCTGGCGATCAACGGCAACTGCGCGGAGGCGCCGATGATCGCCTCGATGTCGGGGTAGCCGAACACCGCGGCTCCTGGCCCATTGGCCCAGATCACCTGCTCCAGATCCGTCGAAAGAATCGCGACCGCGTCGCCGGCGGCAAAGCGCTGGCGGACTGCGTCGAGCACGGCGACGTCGAGGAAGGAATATTCGGACGGCATGCGCTTGGCGAACCCTCACGGAGCGGCAAATTGCGGTTAACGCTTTGTTAATAAAAGCCGGCGGCGCGAAGGTCCACAAGCCAGAACGTGCAAAGGCTGGAATCTGGCCTCTTGGTTAACGGCCCGAAGAAATTTATGGTGCACTGCAACAAAGATATTGCAATGCACAAAATTTGCCTTTATATTGCCATCATACATGAACGAGACGGCTTTCTGTCAAAGCCGCTGACGCTGAAAAGGATGGAAAATGTCCAGGACCAAAACCGCCGACACGATCGAAAACGTTGAATTCCCGAGCTTCGACGCTTCCAAGGCTACCGACCAGATGCGCGCTTTCGCCGAAAAGGGCGTTGAGCAGTCGAAGGAAGCCTACGCCAAGCTGAAGACCGGCGCCGAGGAGACCCAGAAGGCTCTGGAGTCGACCTACGAGACCGCCAAGACCGTTTCCAGCGACCTGTCGCTCAAGAGCATTTCCGCTCTCCGCGCCAATGCCGAAGCTGGTTTCTCGCATCTCGAAGCCCTGATCGGCGCCAAGTCGCTGTCGGAAGTCGTCGAGCTGCAGACCGCCTTCCTGCGCAAGCGCGTCGAAATGACCGTCGAGCAGGCCAAGGACTTCCAGACCGTCGCCTCCAAGGCGGCCGAGGACGTCACCAAGCCGATCAAGACCGCCTTCGAGAAGGCGATGAAGGAAATCAAGGTTGCCTAACATTTGCGCATGATCTGAAGATGCAACAAAAGGTCGCATTTTCTTAAAAACGATCAGGCGTATGATGGTAGCCATCAAGGAATACCCGGCGAGTGGAACCTCCTCCCTCTGCTCCCGGGGTGACCAGCCAGCACCTCCTCCCGCTGGCTCGTAACAGGAAAAGGCCGGCACCTCCTCCCGCCGGCCTTTTTCTTTGTCCGGCGAAAAGTCGATGCTGTTTGTGGGCAAGCGACCTTTGCCTAGCAAAAGTCTTGAATTAAAATCCATTAGCCCGTAAGGACGCATCGCCGAACGACGGAGCGGATCACGGAAAGCGCGCTTTCCACCTGGTCCGGCTCGGTGAACGTGCCGTTGTAGCTCAGATGGTTAGAGCGCCGGATTGTGGATCCGGAGGTCGCTGGTTCGATCCCAGCCAACGGTACCACTGGCGCTTACCGCTAAGTGATTGATTTTATTGCATAAAACCGCTCGTATTGACGATGGTGTTGCCCCGTTTTGCGCTTTTGTGCTACCTATTGTGCTACCTTTTGTGCTACAAATGGTACGCCCAAGACATGGGAAGACGCCGAGAAGAGCAAGACCCTGACCGCTTCCTGCGGGTGCGCGGCAGGCATTTTCACTATTATCGACGCGTCCCAAAGGAACTCCGGGATCTCGACGAGCGTGGTGAATTCGTGCGTCGCGCCCTGGACACGATCGACCGATCAAAGGCGCGGACCGCCCGCGATCTTCATGAGGCTGCCGACAACGCGCTTTGGTCCTCTCTTATGTTGGGGGATAATCCCCAGGCCGCACGCATTCGATACCAGCGAGCGATCAAACGCGCGGAGGCTTTGGGGTTCGTTTATCGGCCGCTCGCGGACATCCTTGTTGCCGAGCCGCTCGACACGATCCTACAGCGGGTAGAAGCCACGATTGGAAAGCCTGTCACGTCTCCCGTGATCGATGCGGTCAGCGGTGCGGTAGCCCCTCCTGACGATAAGATTTCGGAGGCGCTGCAACTCCATTTCACCGAGATCGCTCGCGACGAGATTCGCACAAAAAGCCCAGACCAGAGAAAACGATGGAAGGCAAAACGCCAGATGAGCGTCGATGTCTTCATCGCCTTGCTCGGCGACAAGCCGATGGGCGAGATAACCCGCGACGACGCCCGTGCGGTCCATAAATATTGGCTGGACCGAATTGCGCCCGAGAAGGGAAGGGCTGACCGTTCGGCGTCGACGGGCAATCGGAACATGGGCAACCTCCGGACCCTGTACGCCGATTACTACCGCCATCTCGGTTTTCCCGAGCAGAGGAACCCTTTCGCCGACCTGTCATTCAGCGACAAGTCGAAGCGGTCTCGACCTCCATTTCCCACCAACTGGATTCGCGACAAGATATTTGCACCTGGCGCGCTGGCGACGCTCAATGATGAGGCGCGCGGGATCGTTCTTGCCTTCGCGGAAACAGGCGCCAGGCCAAGCGAACTCGCGAACCTCCACGCAGGTGTGATCCACCTTGATCATGAAGTGCCGCACATTTCGATCGAGCCACGTGACGATCCTGATGATCCGCGCGAGATCAAGACTGCTTCATCGGTGCGCAAGGTGCCTCTGGTCGGTGTCGCGCTTGAGGTGTTCAAGAAGCATCCGAAGGGCTTTCCGCGCTACAAGGATCATGAGGCGTCCTTGTCGGCGCTGCTCAACAAGCACTTCAAGAGCCACAACCTGTTTCCCACCGACGAGCACACTGTTTACTCGCTACGCCACTCCTTCGAGGACCGCATGAAGAACGGCAGGCTGGACGAGGAACTGCGTCGCATGCTGATGGGCCATACGATTGATCGGCCAAAGTACGGCGAGGGCGGTGATATGAAGATGTGGCAGGAAGAGCTTATGAAGATCGTGCTGCCGTTTGATCCCGCGATCGTGTAACGCGCTGCCGCACTGCCGCGAGGCGGTCCTGTTTCGCTTGGTGGTCCTGCAGTGCGCGCTGGAGATGGTCGTACAGCGGAAGCCATGCTTCGCCCTGCTCGCCTCGCGCAACGATAATCTCGGCAACACGATCGAGCGCTCGCTCGATACGTTCTGCAGTGGGTGGCCGAGGAGCGCGCGCGTGTCGCTTCACGGCTCGTCCTTTCCGAACGTCCACAAACCCAGCATGTTTTCTGGGTAATCGGACTTTGATCAGGAAGGGAAGGCGTGCCTACGGCTTGAGCGGCAAATGGCGGCTGCGGCGTGTTTTTAGGACGGATCGCCGATCAAGATAAAGATGCTGTGGGTTGATGGATGGTAGCGCTAGAGCGCTACCGCCTTTACCCACATTCATCGGGCGATCAGTTCAGACTTCGCTGCTTTGGGTAAGCGAGGCGAGTCAGTCTGCGAATCCTGGGTAGAAAATGTCCTGTCATGGCGGTGCATGGTGCCGCGATCAGACAATCTCGAATACGGCGCTGAATGACGGCAACTGGGCCGGAAGCGGAAGATCGGCTTTAGTGAAAATAGGGCTAGAAAGCCGACCTTTGCGTCCAGCCTAGTGCGGGCCGCTTTGCGCCAATTGCAGCCGCTCGCCCTTGCCAGTCGAAGGGCCGCTTCGCGCGCCAATTTCGGTCACTGTTGTCGTTTGCTGATCCCGAGAGGCTCGAGAGCAAAGAGTCGGAACCTGCGGAAAGAACTTCGATCGCCATCAACTTTCATACGGACCAGCATTCCTTCGTAGCAATCGATAAGGAAGGCTGCCGCATCCTTGGCATCCACGCACGGATCGACTTCGCCGAGGGCTTGCCCCTCTTCCAACAATGCGCGCAGTTGTGCCTCCCACGTGGAGAATACCTGGGCAAGCCTTGCCCTGAAGTCGGAACTGCGTGTGGTGGCGACCGTAACCGGGGCAGATTTCCGGGCGGAGGTGGGGTTTGCAGGGGGGCGGGTT
>NZ_JBWKME010000142.1:0-11129 GCF_056431085.1 Mesorhizobium waitakense
GCATCGCCATGCGTGCCGACAAAACCGACAAGAGCTTTGCCGCGTTCATTCACCTCGCCGCCGCCATCATAAGCTCCAGATGAATATCAACAGCCCTTAGCATGATCTTTTCCGAAAACCGAAAGCCGCCGTCGGGATCATGCTTTATTGCCGGCGGGCTTCCGGCGCCGGCGCTTCGGGTGGCGGGAGCGGGATCGATATGCCTTCCGCGTCGAATTCCTGCTTGGCGCGCTTGGTGAGATCGGCCTGGGTGGCAAAGAAATCCGCGGCCGATGTCCAGTAGCGCAAGGCGATGGAGACCGTGCTTTCACCCAATGTCGCGACGAAAGCGATCGGCGCCGGCTCGCGCTTGACCCGGCGCTCAGTGGTGGCGATGGCAAGCAGCGTCTTCTGGGCGCGGTCGATGTCGTTCCAGGAGCCGATCGAGAGCGTGATGTCGCCGCGGCGGACGCCGTTGCGCGTGTAGTTGCGCACCGGCTGGTTCCATAGCGTCGAATTGGGCGCCAGGATGTAGACGCCGTCGGCGGTCCTGAGCCTCGTCGCGAAGAGGCCGATCTCCTCGATCGAGCCGGCGATCGAACCGACCTCGACGGATTCGCCGATACGGAATGGCCGCAGCGCCAGAAGCATGATGCCGGCCGCGATATTCTGCAGCGTGCCTTGCAGCGCCAGGCCGATGGCAAGGCCGATGGCCCCGATGGCGGCAATGATAGACGCCGTCTGCACGCCGAACTGGCCGAGCACCATGATGGTGACGAGGATCAGGATGGCATAGCGGACGATCTTGGAGAAGAAATGCCGCAACGTCGCGTCGAAGCCATGGATGTGGCCGAGGCCAGCGGAGATGGAACGCTCGGCAAGGCCGGCAACGATATAGCCGACAACCAGGAGGATGACGGCACCGATGGCCGAGAAGGCGTAGGAAACGATCAGCGTGCTGAGTTGCGCAAGGCCGGCCTGGACGGTGAGAAGGGTGTTCTGCGGGTCGATAGGCATGGGGAAAATCCGGTTGGTGGGCGACCCGATAACCCACGCAGGCGCCATGGGTTCCGATCTTTTTCGGCATGCGGTGGAACCGCGGGACCGACAATACGTTCGTGCGCGACAGGGCGCCGTCTTGAAACTGCAACGGAACTCTGCCTATTTAAGCGGTGTCACCTGCTTTTGGGGGTGATTTGGTTGTTCTTGCTGCGAAAGGAAATACACTGAGAACAGCACTGCGGAAGAAGGCCGATATCATGCCTTCGCCGGCCGGGATCAGCGTAAACGACGCCGTGTCCCGCGCCATCGAGACAGTCCTTGCCAGTCTGGAAGACTCCAAGGCCGAAAACATCGTCTCAATCGACATTCAGGGGAAATCGAGCCTCGGCGACTACATGGTCGTCGCGTCGGGTCGATCGCACCGTCATGTCTCGGCTGTCGCCGATCACCTGCTCAAGGCGCTCAAGGATGCCGGTCTCGGCACGGCGCGCGTCGAGGGGCTGGCAGGCGCCGACTGGGTCCTGATCGATTCAGGCGACATCATCGTCCATGTCTTCCGTCCAGAAGTCCGCGAATTCTACAATCTCGAAAAGATGTGGCAGGCGCCGGACCTCGAGGAAGAGACCATCCACTAAGCCGCCTTTGTTTTGATGCATGTCAAGGCATGCATTGGCGGCTTATAGGGGCGAGGATGAAGGTATCAGTTCATGCCGTGGGCCGGATGAAAGCCGGCCCCGAGAAGCAGCTCGCCGACCGCTATTTCGAGCGCTTTGCCAAAAGCGGCCCGGCGGTGGGGCTAGAGTTTGCCGGCGTGGCCGAAATCGCCGAGGGGCGCGCGCAGACTGCCAACGAGCGCCGGCGCGACGAAGGCCAGAAGCTGCAGGGACAGTTGCAGCCCGGCACCGCACTGATCTTGCTCGACGAACGCGGCAAGAATTTTTCCTCCGAAGACTTTGCAGGGCGCATCGGCCAGCTGCGTGATGGCGGCCGCAAGGCGCTGGTCATCGCCATCGGCGGCGCCGACGGGCACGATCAGCCGCTGCGCGATCAGGCAGAATTGGTGATGTCGTTCGGATTGCTGACCTGGCCGCACCAACTGGTCCGCGTGATGCTGGGGGAGCAGCTGTACCGGGCCGCGACCATCCTTTCCGGCCATCCCTATCATCGTTCGTAACCGGTGGTTTGGCGCGACCATACGGATTTCCGCCCCAATGCGGCACCAGACTGCGCCAATTGGGGCTCTCGCACATGGTTTAGGGGGGCTTTCGAACATGGTTGATTGTTCGTTAACGAAGCCACGCATAGAGTCCGGCTTCAATGTCTGAAGACGGGAAATCATCAGGGACGGCCTCATGGCGCGCGCGCTGCGGCATCGCGGCGGCGATGCTCGTGCTGTCGTTGCACGCGGTGCGGGCCGAGAACACGCTCGACCTTGCCCCCGATCCGGACCAGAGCCGCGCCGAATACGAACAGGTCTCGAAGGAGATCACGCTGTCGTCCGAGCGCCTGGCCAAGCTCGCCGCCGACATCGCGACGATCAAGAAGGACCATGCCTCGATCACCGCCGCCTTGATCCAGTCGGCCATGACCGAGCAGAAACTCGGCCAGGACATCGAGGATATCGGCGCCAAGCTGGAAGGACTGAAGGGCCAGGAACAGAAGATCCGCACATCGCTTGCGGCACGGCGCGACGTGCTGGCCGAAGTGCTGGGCGCCCTGCAGCGCATGGGGCTCAACCCGCCGCCGGCGATCCTGGTCAAGCCCGAGGACGCGCTGTCGTCGGTGCGCAGCGCCATCCTGCTCGGTGCCGTGGTGCCGGAACTGCGCCAGCAGACCGATAGCCTGCTGGCCGATCTCAAGGAGCAGTCGCGGGTCACTGCCTCGATCGAGGCCGAGCGGGCGCGGTTGACGGCGGCAGTCGGCGACCAGACAGCGGAAAAGAAGCGGCTCGGCATGTTGCTGGAGGCCAAGCAGAAGCTCGAGGCCGACACGCAAACGCAAATGGCCGCTGAAAAGCAGCGGTCCGAGGCGCTGGCGGCCAAGGCCGGCAGCCTGAAGGAATTGATCGCCTCGCTCGAAGCCGACAAAAGCCGCAAGGCGGCAGATGCGGCCAAGGCCGCCGAGCAGAAGACGGCGGACGGCGACAAGACGTCAGCGCCGGCGGAGACCCCAGCGGAATTGGCGTCCCTGCCTGTACCGGAAGGCAATCGACTTGCCGCAGCGGCACCCTTTTCGGCACTGCAGGGGCAGATCGCATTGCCGGTGACCGGCCGCATCAAACGGCGATTCGGTGCCGAGGACGGTAACGGCGCAGTGATGCTTGGCGACATGGTTGCGACACAATCGGGAGCCATCGTTACCGCGCCGGCGGATGGGAATGTGCTTTATGCGGGGCCGTTTCGCTCTTATGGTCAACTCTTGATCCTGAACGCAGGCGACGGTTATCATGTCGTTTTGGCGGGGATGAGCAGAATCAGCGTCGCGACTGGCCAATCAGTGCTCGCAGGAGAGCCGGTCGGCGCGATGGGAGAGGCCCGGGTGGCGAGCACCTCGGTTTCGAAGAATGGAAATGCCACACCGGAACTTTATGTCGAGTTCCGCAAGGATGGAAAACCCGTCGATCCGGCCCCATGGTGGGCGGACCGTTTTTCTGGAAGGACGTGAAATGATGCGGAAACTGTCGCTTCTGTTTGCCGGTGCGCTGATGGGCGCGTCCGCCATGAGCCTTGTTTATGGCACACCCGGCTCGGCGGCGAACGCTGCGGGGTCGGAGACCTACAAGCAACTGGCCATCTTCGGCGATATCTTCGAGCGGGTGCGGGCGCAATATGTGACGCCGCCCGACGACAAGTCGCTGGTCGAGAACGCCATCAACGGCATGCTTTCCTCGCTTGACCCGCACTCCTCCTACATGAACGCCGAGCAGGCGCAGGATATGCGCGTGCAGACCAAGGGTGAGTTCGGCGGCCTCGGCATCGAGGTCACCATGGAAAACGACCTGGTCAAGGTGATCACGCCGATCGACGACACGCCGGCCGCCAAGGCAGGCGTGCTTGCCGGCGACTATATCGCCAAGATCGATGGCGAGGAGGTTCGCGGCCTCACCCTCAACGACGCGGTCGAGAAGATGCGCGGCTTGGTCAACACGCCGATCAAGCTCACCATCCTGCGCCAGGGCGCCGACAAGCCGATCGAATTGACGGTCGTGCGCGACATCATCAAGGTCAAGGCGGTCAAGTTCCGGGTCGAGAACGACATCGGCTACATGAAGATCACCTCGTTCACCGAAAAGACCTATGACGACCTCGAGAACGCCATCGACACCATCAAGAAGCAGGTGCCGAACGACAAGCTCAAGGGCTATGTGCTCGATCTGCGCCTCAATCCGGGCGGCCTGCTCGACCAGGCGGTGAGCGTCTCCGATGCCTTCCTCAACCGCGGCGAGATCGTCTCGACGCGCGGTCGCGATCCGAAGGACGTCACCCGTTTCGACGCCAAGCCCAAGCAGGTCGACGACATCAACGGCAAGCCGATGATCGTGCTCGTCAATGGTGGCTCGGCCAGTGCGTCGGAAATCGTCGCCGGCGCGTTGCAGGATCTGCGCCGCGTCACGGTGGTCGGCACGCAGTCCTTCGGCAAGGGCTCGGTGCAGACCATCATTCCGCTCGGCGAAAACGGTGCGCTGCGGCTGACGACGGCGCTCTATTACACGCCGTCCGGCAAGTCGATCCAGGGCAAGGGCATCACGCCCGACATCAAGGTCGACCAGCCGCTGCCGCCGGAACTGCAGGGCAGGGACCTGACGCGCGGCGAATCCGACCTCAAGGGCCATATCAAGGGCGCCGACGAGAGCTCGACCGGTTCAGGCTCGGCAGCCTATGTGCCGCCGGATCCGAAGGACGATCTGCAGCTCATCTATGCCGAGCAGCTGCTGCGCGGCCAGAAGACCGATCCGTCCTTCCCGCCCAATCCGGAAAAGGCCGTTCTCAACCAGTAAAGCTCTGGAGCGGCGCAAGCGCCGCTCCAGTTTTTTTGTTTTGGCATCGGATTTTCCCAAAACCGGATTCCACTTTTGGGTCCGATGCCAGGGGCCGACAACAGGTCTGGCCGCCTGATGGAAGCAATGCGATGCTGCCGGGACCGAAAGGTTCCGGCAGTTTGATTCGGGGCAAGGCGAGGCCCCGGGTTGCGGGCGCCAGGGGTGCGCCAGGATTGATGAATTCGCGCATGTCTTTTCGAAGCGGTTTCGTCTTCGGAGCATGCGCCCGGGGATGCGGCTTGGCTGACATAGGCAAGGACATCGAACGCCCGCTTGGACAGACGGTCCGATCGACGCGCGCGGCCGGCAAGGTCAGCGCCGGCGCGATCGCGGCAACCGTGGTCGTGTTGGCGGTGGTCGGCGTCTCCGGTGCGATCGCGCTCAGGGAAAAGCCGTTCCGCAAGCCGCAAGAGGTCGCCGTTTCGACGCCGAAAGTGACGGCGACGGCCGAGCCCGCTGCCGCGCCGGCCGCATTGGCCCCGGTGGCCGCAGCCAAGCCGGAGGCGCCCGCCAAAACCGGTGGGCCGCAGATCATCCAAGTACAGACGGAGGAGGGCGACGGCCCGCCCAAGGCGGGGATCGTCATTCGCGACCCGTCAACCATGGGGCAGAACCTGAAGATCGCCCATATTCCCGACAAGGCGCTGATCGAAGCCAGCCAGACCGGGCCATTGCCCGCCCGGGCAGCCGATGGCCGGCGCCCGTTCGACGTCTATGCGCGGCCGTGGTCGGGCGCGCGTGGTGCACGGGTGGCGATCGTCATCGGCGGGCTTGCGGTTTCGCAGACAGGCACCCAGGCGGCCATCGCCAAGTTGCCGGCGGAGGTGACGCTGGCCTTCGCGCCGCAAGGCAACAGCATCGGCCGCTGGATGCAGGCGGCTCGGCAGGGCGGCCACGAGATCGTCATGCAGGTGCCGCTCGAACCGTTCGACTATCCGAACATCAACCCCGGCCGCAACACGCTGACGGTGGCGGCGAGTGCGGATGAGAATTTGAAGAACCTACACTGGGCGCTGTCGCGGACGACAAACTACACCGGCGTCATGAACTACATGGGCGCGCGTTTTTCCGCCGACGCTACGGCGATGGAGCCGTTCATGGCCGAACTCGGCAAGCGGGGCCTGGCCTATATCGACGATGGCTCGTCGGCACGCAGCTTGGCGCCGGACCTGGCGCTGAAGGACGGCGTGCCCTTCGTCTCCGGCGACACGGCGATCGATGCCGTGCAGGATCGCGGCGCCATCCTGAAGAAACTCGACGGGCTGGAAGCCACCGCGCGTGCCAAAGGCTTTGCCGTCGGCATCGGCTCGGCCTTCGACCTCACGGTCGACACCGTGTCGTCCTGGGTGACCGAGGCCAAGAAGCGCGGCATCGAGATCGTGCCGATTTCGGCGGTGGCCATCGATCCGCAAAAAGGCTAGCGATCCTCCCAAGTATCGAATTTCCAGCAACGGCCGGCACGAGGGCAAGATGGCTAAGAAGACTGTTGATCGCGAAACGTTGCCGTATCGTCCCTGTGTCGGGCTGATGATCTTCAACGCCGACGGCCTGGTCTGGGTCGGGCATCGCATTGCCGAACCGGACAGCGAATTCGCCGGCACGACGCAGCTCTGGCAGATGCCACAGGGCGGCATCGACAAGGGCGAGGAGCCGTTGCAGGCGGCCGAGCGCGAGCTCTACGAAGAGACAGGCATGCGCGGCGTCTCGCTGCTCGCCGAGGCGCCGGACTGGATCAATTACGATTTGCCGGACCACCTCGTCGGCATCGCCTTCAAGGGCAGGTATCGCGGCCAGACGCAGAAATGGTTCGCCTTTCGCTTCCATGGCGATGTCGGCGAGATCCAGATCAATCCGCCGCCGGGCGGCCATACCGCCGAATTCGACAAATGGGCATGGCGGCCGATGCAGGACCTGCCCGACCTGATCGTGCCGTTCAAGCGCCATGTCTACGAGGAAGTAGTGGCGGCGTTCCGGCATCTGGCGCAATAGCCTCGACCGAAACGACCGCAGTTGCCGCGCCGGCCTGGCGGCCCTATTGATGTCTAATGCGCGTCGCGTTTGAACGGATTCAAGCGACGCGCTTCAGGCTTTTGTTTTATGCATGTCGTTCTCCCAAAACCGGGGCCACATGCAATATTCGCCACGAGAAGGGTCGCCATGGACGACGCCCCCAAGAGGTCGCTGCCCGAGGACATCGCCGCCACAGGCGAAGCGGTGGCGGGCGCCATCCTGACCATCGACCTTGGCGCGATCCGTGAAAACTACCGGCGGCTGAAAACGCACCTGGGTGGCGTGCGCTGCGCCGGCGTGGTCAAGGCCGACGGCTACGGGCTTGGCGCCAGTCAGGTGGCGGCGGCTCTCGCCGGCGAAGGTTGCGATATCTTCTTCGTCGCGCTTCTGGGCGAAGGCATCGCCTTGCGTCGCTCGCTCGGGCCGGGGTCCGACATTTTCGTGCTGAACGGCATTCCGCCCGGTGCCGAGCCGGACGCCGTGGCGGCAGACCTTTCTGCCGTCGTCAACAGCCCCGGACAACTGGCGGCCTGGCGTGCGGCGGCCGGCCGCGCCGGCCGAAAGCTGCCGGCGGCGATCCAGGTCGATAGCGGCATGTCGCGGCTCGGCATGGCGCCCAGGGATGTCGAGCGCGTTGCCGCCGATCCCGGTGCCTTCGACGGCATCGATGTCCGTTTTGTGATGAGCCATCTGGCCTGCGCCGACGAGCCGGAGCATCCGGCCAATGAACGGCAGCGACTGGCGTTTGAGCGGCTGCGCGCACTCTTGCCGGAGGCGCCGGCCTCGTTCACCAATTCGTCCGGCATTTTTCTTGGGCAGCGCTTTCACTATGATCTCGCCCGGCCGGGTGCCGCGCTCTACGGCATTAATCCGACGCCGGCCAGGCCGAACCCGATGCTGCCGGTGGTGCGGCTGCAGGCCAAGGTGGTGCAGACACGCATGCTGGAGGCCGGAGTTGGTGTCGGCTATGGCCACACCTTCCGCACCACCGCTCCGCTCACGGCCGCGACGATTTCGCTCGGCTATGCCGATGGCTGGCACCGCCGCGCGGCGTCCGCGGCCTGGTTCGAGGGCGTGCGGCTGCCCTTCCTTGGGCGGGTGTCGATGGATTCGATCATTCTCGACATTTCCGCTTTGCCACCCGGCAGGCTGGGCGAGGGCGATCTCGTCGAACTGCTCGGCCCCTCGCAAAGCGTCGACGACGCGGCCGGCCATGCCGGCACCATCGGCTACGAAATCCTGACCAGCCTCGGCCACCGCTTTCATCGGCGTTACGTCGACGGTTGAGCGGTTTGGCCACGCTTAACAAGCTTGCGCCTGTCGGCAAGGGTCGGTGCATGAGCAACCTCGCCCATATCAGAACCTTGTTCAGGGTCTGCCCGATCGCGGGATCGTAGCCCCGGCGCGGCCGCCTTGTTGGCGTCCGTCCGAACCGGGGCATCCATACATCCAACACCGCCATCAAGCCTGACAGCCCTCGCGGCTGCCGGCTTTTCATCAGGCTGCCGTCAGTACGGCGGCAAGCGCGTATCTATTCGATGCGCCAATCCAAGAGGTTTGCCATGCAGCATGCAACAGGACTGCACCCACAGAACCAGCTCACAGTCAGCGATGCCGACCATGACAGGCTGACAGGCCTGGCGAGAGCGTCGCTCGACCGCACGCCTGAGACTGCCGAAGAGCTGCTTTCGGAAATGGACCGGGCCGTCGTCACGGAAGCGGCGGCGATGCCTGCCGGCGTGGTGCAAATGGGCTCGACAGTGACAATCCGTGGCGAAAACGGGGACACCCAGCGCATCACGCTGGTCTACCCCGGCGATGCCGATATCACTGAAAACAGGATTTCGGTGCTGACGCCGATGGGGACGGCGCTCATCGGCGCAACCGTCGGGCAGGCGGTGTGCTGGAGCAGCCGTGGAGGCAGGGAACTGTCGGTGACCGTCGAAGCCGTCGAAACGCCCGCCTCCGAGCCGCAGCGGCTCTGATCGTGGGGATGATGATGGCAGGCACGAACTGTTGCTTGACGACCAAGGACTTTGCCGTCCTCGAAGTCATGCTGGAGCGTCGACGGGCATTCGCGGACCCGATGGTGCATATGCTTGAACACAAGCTTGCAAACGCCGATCTCGTCTCGATCGATGTGGTCGAACCCGATATCGTGACGCTGAACAGCAGAGTGGTGTTTCGCATCGATGCCGGCCCTGCCGAAACGCGAACCCTGGTGCAAAACGAGGTGCGCGGACCGGTCGGCTCCAGTCTGTCGATCGCCACGCGGCGCGGGCTTTGCATGCTTGGCATGGCGCAAGGCCAGACGGCCATGATCGAACAGGCCGACGGGCAGGAACGAGTCGATCCTGATCAAGGCCGTGCTTTACCAGCCAGAGGCTGCGCGACGCGCAGTCAAGGAGAAATCCCTGGGCGAGGTGAGGCGACCATATGGGCTCACCCTGGTCTACAGCGCCGCGACCGACAGGCGGCCTCTTGGCGAGACGGCTGGAATGCGGCAGACAGAGGACGACGACCCCGGTCCCTCGGCGGCGTGAACTGGCAACACAGCATGGTCTCGAAAATCGGAATCGATTTTCGGAAAGGATCATGCGCAAATCGAAAATGCGGCCGCGTCTATGGGCGTCCGGAAGGACGCGGCACGGCAAGGAGTGAACGATGAAAATCATGGTGCTGGGCGGTGGTGTCATCGGGGTGACCACGGCGTACTATCTCGCCGAGGCCGGCCACGAGGTGACGGTGGTCGATCGCCAGAAAGGCCCGGCGCTGGAAACCAGCTTCGCCAATGCCGGCGAGATTTCGCCCGGCTATGCCTCGCCCTGGGCCGGGCCCGGCATTCCGTTGAAGGCGATCAAGTGGCTGCTGATGAAGCATGGCCCGCTGGTCGTGCGGCCGGCCTTCGACCCGCATATGTGGACATGGCTGGTCAAGATGCTGCGCAATTGCACGGCCGAGCGCTATGCGATCAACAAGGCGCGCATGGTGCCGCTGGCCGAATACAGCCGCGACACGCTGAAGGCGCTGCGCGAGGCGACCGGCATCGCTTATGACGAGCGTGCCCAGGGCACGCTGCAGCTATTTCGCACGCAGAAGCAGCTCGACGGCACCGGTGGCGATGTCGAGGTGCTGAAGAAATATGGCGTGCCCTATGAGATCCTCGACCAGGACGGCTGCATCGCGGCGGAGCCCGGCCTGGCCGGAGTGCGCGAGAAATTCGTCGGAGGCCTCAGGCTGCCGCGCGACGAGACCGGCGACTGCAAGATGTTCACCGACCGGCTGGCCGAGCTGTGCGTGGCCCGCGGCGTCAAATTCGAATATGACTTCACGGTTTGGCGCGTTATCCGCAGCCGCAACCGCATCGCCAATCTCAGCACCAGCAAGGGCTGGATGACCGCCGACGCCTATGTCATGGCCATGGGCAGCTATTCGGCGGATTTCATGCGTCGGGTGAAGCGGCCGATCCCGGTCTATCCGGTCAAGGGCTATTCGATCACCGTGCCGATCCAGGATGCCGCCGTGGCGCCGGTGTCGACGGTGATGGACGAGACCTACAAGGTGGCGATCACCCGGCTGGGGAACCGCATCCGGGTCGGCGGCACGGCCGAGATTTCCGGCTTCGACCTCAGGCTGCACGAATCGCGACGGCGCACGCTGGAACACTCGGTCGGCGATCTCTTTCCGGGCGCCGGCGCGATGCGGGACGCGACGTTCTGGTGTGGGCTGCGGCCGATGACGCCGGATGGTCCGCCGCTGATCGGCCGAACCGAGCTTTCCAACCTCTATCTCAACACCGGCCACGGCACCCTCGGCTGGACCATGGCGTGCGGCTCAGCCAAGGTGCTGTCCGATATCATCTCCAGCCGGGTGCCGGACATCGATGTCCGAGATCTCGCGCAGGACCGCTATCTGCGATAGGGGGCGGCGACGGCGTTGCTCAGGTTTTGCTTTCATGCATGTCGTTGCCCCAAAACCGGAGCAATTTCGGGCGCCATGCTTTAAGGGCTGTTGATATTCATCTGGAGCTTATGATGGCGGCGGCGAGGTGAATGAACGCGGCAAAGCTCTTGTCGGTTTTGTCGGCACGCATGGCGAT